>NZ_MUFR01000038.1:0-30959 GCF_001996185.1 Salinivibrio costicola subsp. alcaliphilus | reverse complement strand
TGTCTTCGCGTGTCATGATATCGCTCCGATAGTGAAGGAGCCATATCAATATCAGGTCATCGTGGTTATCTGAATGTGGGGAGAAATGGCCGCTTACGAAATAACTCCGCCCATGAAAGAGCGGAGTAAGAAAAACACAAGCTTTACCAGAATTATAAATGATTAGTTCAATGATTGAGGAAACAACGCCTGTCTAAGCACTACTAATAAGCAAGTTTTTAGGCAGATATCTCAGCCACAATATGCAACGGTGCACTTTCATGAGTAAACAAACGATGAATTTGTGCTAAATATAACTCAGCAGTGGCTATTGCATCATTGAGCGCATTATGCGCTTGATACTCGGGTAAACTATGCGCCGTTCTCACTGAGCTTAAACGCCAATCATGGCGGACTTGTCTAAACTGCTCAAGATACTGCTCTATTTTTAATGTATCGAGCCATATTAGGGGTAAACTCGCTTGCCCATAATGAATGGTTAAATAGCGTTGCAAAAAACGCTTTTCCATTACACTCCCATGCACCACCAGAATTTTCCCTTTCATTGCACAGAAGAGCTGTGCAAAGGCTTCTTGCTCACAAACCCCAAAATTACGTAATGTTTCTGGCCTTAAATGATGGATTCTTACCGAATCATACTCTCGCAAAACGGGTTGATCCAACACAATGTGGCGAGCACTGGTCAAACGAATTTGGCTATTGCGGATCTCTACCCATCCCATGCTCAGTACCTTGTCTTTGTCTACATCAAATCCGCTAGTCTCAAAGTCCAACACCAGTGTATCGAGTGATTTTAGATCTGCAGACTGACTCGGCAGTGGCGTATCCAACAACGCCTTGAGTGAGATGGGAAATTGCGCAAAATCCATACTATCGACATGAGATGGTTTGCGTGAGTTCATATTAGACCTTAGGAGCCAAATTTCATTTTTACCGCATCTTGATAACCACCAATAATGCGAAACGCATCTTTCAGATGTTGGCGTTCGAAACTACCAAATCGTTCAGGATAAATCGAGTTACTTATATCTTTCCCTTCTCTAATGTTGTTAAGGTGATGAGCATAACGTAATTGAGTGACGTAACGATAGGTGCCAATCAAGTCTTGATAGGAGCTCTCATTGATAAGCCTTTGATCATAGGCAAACTGGATTCGCTCTTCGGTTGAGCGCATTTCTCCGCCTTTACTCAGGGCGTATATTCGTGCCATATCCACCAATAAGCCAATCGCTGCTTTTTTTATATTTAGCATTTTGCCATCAGTGGCGTCTCGTTGTAACACTAAGTTATTGAAGATACCGAGCGGTGGTCGCTCTTTGAGCAAATTCCTCACCAGTGCAGACACTAAGCGTGGATTACGTGTCACGCATTGACGGCGGTACTGATCGAGCTGATCAAAAAGGTGTTCATCTCCAGCGATTAAGCGTATTTCTAAAAACACATTCAAGTTAAGCAACATGTCATACTCAGGATTACTTGCCCACTTTCTGTAGTACTGTTGCCAAATGTAAAGGGGTTGATTCCATTTGGGCGTCGCGGCCATAAAACGTCCTCTACACAAGGTGTATCCACACTCCGCCAAACCTTTACACACGAACATCGCAAAGTGTTGAAAGTAGAGCCTGTTAGCTTGCGTTACGCCATCTTCTAACACTAACGCATTATCTTGGTCCGATCCCAAGTGCACTTCTGCTCGTGCGTGCGACCCTGCAACGACCCATGCATAACGGCAAGCCGGCTTACCAAACGTCTGCTCCGCCATTTTCAGCAATTGCGAAGTAAACGCATCATAAATCATCGTCAGGACTTGGCCGATCATCTGTGCAGGCATATGTGCTTCGACCATAGCCTCAAATATCGACTGACGTAGTGAAGTAAGTTTAGTCAAGGCATTTAACGACTCACAGTTACGAATTTTCTCAATTAGGTAAATAGCCTGTACGCCATGCTTTTGTATGAGCTGTTTCGGTGTGACTAAACCAACAATTTGGCTATCAGCGTCAACGATCGGTACGTGTTGTATGTTGTGCTTCATCATCAGATTCACAGCGGCAAGCACCAATTCATCCTGCCCTAATGTATAAGGGTCTGGCGTCATTACCTCTCGGATTGGTCCACACACATCCACCGCTTCCGCCACGACGCGATTGCTGAGGTTACGCTGACTAACAATACCCACAATTGCTCTCTCATCCAATATCAACGCACAGGTACTGCCTTGATGATCCCGTATCTGTTGCGCGACTTGCTGAATCGAAGTACTTGGGGCCACCATAACTACATCGCAGAGCGCAACCTCTTTCACAGTTTTGAAATAAACGTCCTGCTCTGCCTCTGTCAATTCACTATCAACACGAGACTTTAGGCGGTGGTTAGCGGTCGTCGCAAGTTGGTTAGCAATCGATTCAAAATGAACAAGCTTGGCGAGTAATAAATCGTAGTTAAACTTGTAGACCAAACAACTTTCAATCGTTTCGATACGATAGTTGTCTTGTACTAAGTTAAAACCAAACAAGTCATTTTTTCCGAGACGTGCTCTAAGATTACCGTTAGGAAAACGCTGTTCAATCACACCAGAACGCAGAATATAGAGGCTCCGAACTGCGCTATCATTAAGTTCAATATTTTGTCGATGCCCCCAGAAAAGGATATCCGCGTCGCTAGCGATACTATCTAGTGTTTCATCTGGCAACTGAGAAAATGGCGTAATTGTTTTAAGAAACGCAACGACGTTAGGTAGTAAAGTAGAATCCATCAGAATGCCATCTTAGTAATAAAAATAAAAAAAAGCTCCGCCAGTAATAAACGGAGCTTCGTTAACGGTCTAATTACCAGAATAGCGCATAGAGAACCGTTAGTATGATCATGATCCCGTACGAAGCAATGTTAAAGCTGCGATCGGTGGCAAACATTGATGACGTGACACTGATGCCTTTTGGATCATCATCGTTTTCTGATGTACTCAAACTGGTAAACGTAATCACCACGATGGTAAACAAAAAAGTGTACAGCATTTGGTTCATAAATGGCATTGAAAGTGGCATGAATTTCAAGAACAGCGCGAATGGAATCGACGCAACTACACCAATGATGGCACCTTTACTGGTCGTTTTCTTCCAGAATAAGCCAAGTAAGAATACCGCAAGGATACCTGGGCTAACTAGGCCAGTGTATTCTTGGATATATTGGAACGCCTGCCCGATACCACCTAACATTGGCGCAATAAAACACGCAATCACAAGGGCAGTGACCGCGGCGGTACGACCTACGTTAACTAGTTTGTGATCGCCTGATTCTGGCGCAATATACTCTTTGTAAATATCCATCGTGAAGATGGTTGCAGTGGAATTAAGCATAGAAGCCAATGAAGATACGATAGCTGCTGATAGTGCAGCGAATACTACGCCTTTAACACCAACGGGCAGGAACTGAGTTAACCAAGGGTATGCTTTGTCTGCGTGCGCATCACTTGGTAGGTTTGATGCACCAATTTCACCCAAGCCTGCCAACAATTGTGTGTCTGACGTGATAACATAAGCAGCAATACCAGGAATAACCACTAAAAACGGTACAATAAGCTTCAAGAATGCAGCAAATACGATACCTTTTTGCGCTTCCGCTACTGATTTCGCGGCGAGCGTTCTTTGAATAATGTATTGGTTGAAGCCCCAGTAGTAGAGGTTTGCAACCCACAGACCGCCAATCAGTACCGCGATGCCAGGTAGGTTCATGTATTGTGGATTGCTTTGCTCGAGAATCATTTCAAAGTGACCCGGTGCCGCGTCAATCATCTTTGACATGCCCGCTAACCAGCCATCAGCCCCACCAATGTAGCTAACCGCCATGAAGGTTGTCATGAAGCCACCGAGGATAAGAAAGAACACTTGGATAACGTCCGTCCAAACCACAGCCGACAAACCGCCGTAAACCGAGTAGATCAAAGCAAACAGTGCTAAACCAACAATAGAATATATTAGCGGTATGCCAAGAATAGTTTCTAGAGCCAAACCACCTAGATAGAGAACCGAAGTTAGGTTGACGAAAATGTAAAGTGAAATCCAAAAAATCGCTAAAATAGTTTTAAGCTGTTTATTGAAACGCTTCTCTACAAACTCAGGAATGGTGTAGATTCCTTTCTCAATAAAGATAGGCAAAAAGTATTTACCCACAATAATCAGCGTGATGGCTGCCATCCATTCGTATGACGCAATAGCCAAGCCAATAGAATAGCCAGAACCTGACATGCCGATAAATTGCTCGGCAGAAATATTGGCAGCAATTAGTGACGCACCCACAGCCCACCACGGCAGGGACTTGCCTGCCAAAAAGTAATCTTCCGTACTTTTTTGTACACCTTTTTTATCACGAGATACCCAAAGACCGACCCCAATAATAATAGCGACATAAATAGCAAAAACCATTATGTCAATAGTGCTTAGACCATGTTCTATAATAGACATATTTTTACCCTACAGTTGATTCATGCCAGTAAGTGTAAACGTTACCACTAAAGTAAAATGTAACTCAAATCACACATATTGATACATATTACGCTAAAAATTTTATAACGAGCTAAAGATCACAAATATTAAGAGAAGTATAATTTAATTAAAACATTCTAAAATCAATAAAAATGCAAGCGATAATAACAAAGGTAAAACGAAGAGTAATAATTAGGAAATTACGGAGACCATCCACCGTATAGTATTGTGTAGAAAGTGAGATGATTGATTTAAACTTCCTAGTAAAAATACATATCAAAAACAAAGAAGATGGGCATGTAACCCACCACATCTGGAGCCGATACAGTGGCAGCTAAGCTGCAACTGTATATTTAAAGACTACAAACACTACTAAAATTCAAACTGATAAGTAGTTTGATGCTGATAGCAATCCCCAGAGTTTAAGATCCCATTGTTGAGTCCCCATTCTGGTTTATTTGGTCCGTCTGGAAAGTATTGCGTCTCCAACGCAAGGCCGTCGTAGCGTTCGTAAGTTTTACTTGCACCCAGTGTACCAGCTAAGAAATTACCAGAATAAAACTGGATGGCAGGCTTAGTGGTTTTCACCTTCATAGCCACATCTTCTTTTGGTGCAATTAAAACCGCAGCTACAGACTCGCCATCGGTCAATTCACGCTTGAACACAAAGGCGTGATCGTAGCCGCCAGCGGTTTTTTGATCTTGCTCAGCAAGAAATTCTTGGTCAATTGGTTTTGGCTCGGTGAAGTCGAAACTAGTGCCCGAAACTGGCTTTTGTTCACCGGTAGGAATTAACCCCGCATCCGTTGGCAAGTAATACCCAGCGTTAAGCTGTAAAGTATGATCCAAACTTTTCGCGCGGCTCGCCTCACCAGCCAAGTTAAAGTAGGCGTGATTGGTCAAATTCAATGGTGATGTTTTGTCGATCTTAGCATTATAGGCGATAGCTAGTTCATTCTCGTCAGTAAGCGTGTACGTCACGTTCACATCGAGATTTCCCGGATAACCTTGGTCACCGTCCGGGGAGCGAAGTGAAAAAGTGACCTGTTGAGCATTTTGCTCTTCAACCTTCCAGCGGCGTTTATCAAACCCTTCCAAACCACCGTGCAGTGAGTTTTCACCGTTATTGATATCAAGTTGATATTTCTCTCCGTCTATCTCAAACAGACCCTTCGCAATTCGGTTAGCGAAGCGGCCAACAATAGAACCGAAGTAAGCGTCTTGCTTCATGTGTTCAGCCATATTTGGCGAGCGCAATAATATTTCACGGTTTTCACCGTTTACCGGTAATGTGCAACTCAACCACGTCGCACCGATATCCATAAACGATACCGTCATACCATTCGCGTTGGTCAGATGAATCAAGTTTGCAGTTTGGCCATCAAACGACGGCGTTTGCGCCATCGCTTGTTCTAGTTGTTGAAAATAGGCTTTCATCATCATTCCTTACAGCACTTCAACCAAGCCCGCACCATTTTTGGCTTGGCAAACATAAATCGACTCTTTTAAGCCCGTAGCCGCTTGGTACTTCGCTTCAACTGCCGCTTTCACGTCATCAGCCAGTGCTAGCGGTACAAGTGCCACTATACAGCCACCAAAGCCACCGCCAGTCATACGCACGCCGCCTTGGTCGCCAATCACGCCTTTAACAATCTCGACCAGCGTGTCGATTTCTTTTACCGTGATTTCGAAATCATCGCGCATTGATGCGTGTGACTCTGCCATCAGATCGCTCATACGCTTCATGTCGTGTGATCGTAGTGCTTGCGCCGCTTCTACAGTACGATTATTTTCTGTGATCACGTGACGGGCACGTTTTGCCACCATTTCATCCAGCTCTGCAACTTTCTCGTTAAACTGCTCAATCGTCACATCACGCAAAGCTTTCACACCGAAAATACGCGCCGCTTCTTCACATTGCTGACGACGAATGTTGTATTCGCTGTCGACCAAACCACGCTTTTTATTCGAATTGATAATCACTACTGCCATGTCTTCTGGCATGGAAACCGCTTCTTTTTCAAGGCTACGACAATCTAATAGCATCGCATGATTCTCACGCCCTTCCGCTGAAATCATTTGATCCATTATGCCGCAATTGCAACCCACGAACTTGTTCTCAGCTTGCTGACCATTTAACGCGATTTCGGCTTGGCTGATTTCAAGGTTGAACAGCACTTTAAACGTTTGACCAATCACCACTTCCAATGCCGCCGATGAGCTCAACCCCGCGCCTTGAGGCACGTTACCGCTGACTGAAATATCCGCCCCAATAAACTGGTAACCGCGCGCCAGAAGACACTTCACCACGCCGCGAATGTAGTTCGCCCACATTTTATCTTGCTGAAAAGTAATGGCTTGCGTGATATCGAATTCGTCAACTGCGTCGCCGTAATCAACCGAGATCACACGCACGATATTGTCTTCACGCTTTGCCGCCGCCACGACCGTTTGGTAGTTAATGGCACACGGTAGGACAAAACCATCGTTGTAATCGGTGTGCTCACCAATCAAGTTCACACGACCTGGCGCTTGGATAATATGGCTAGGTGCGTAGCCCAACACTTTCTCAAATGACGCTTTCACATTTTGGATAAGTTCAGACATAAGGACGTTCTCTTAAAATAGTAATTTGAGTGGGATAGCGCGTTGAGCCTAACTTTCTATCTGTAAAGTCGCGCTATCCCGTTATTCGTAATCAGTCCAATTTAAAGACTTAGCATTCTTTGTAGTGGACATCACTCACATCACGCAGACGCTCCGCCGCTTGCTCTGCGGTGAGGTCACGTTGGCTTTCAGCCAGCATTTCGTAGCCCACCATGAACTTACGAACCGTGGCACTGCGCAGTAGTGGCGGATAAAAAAGTGCATGAAGCTGCCAATGGTCGATGTCTGTGCCTTCGTCAAAAAACGGTGCGTAGTGCCAGCCCATCGAGTAAGGGAAAGAGCATTGGAATAAATTGTCGTAACGGCTGGTCAGCTTCTTGATCGCTAACGCTAAATCATCTCGTTGCTCACAGCTGAGTTCGCTCATGCGACGAATGTGCGTTTTCGGCAACAACATGGTTTCGAAAGGCCAAGCAGCCCAGTAAGGTATCACCGCCAGCCAGTGTTCGGTTTCCACCACAAAGCGTGAGCCATCTTTGAGTTCCGCTTGTACGTAATCCACCAGTAAGTTGCTCCCGTGTTCTTGGTAGTACGCTTTTAGGTTGTGCTCTTTGCGCTCGACTTCATTTGGTAAGAAGCTGTTTGCCCAAATTTGACCGTGTGGATGAGGCTGAGAACAGCCCATGGTTTCACCTTTGTTTTCGAACGCCTGAACCCAAACGTACTCTTTGCCTAGCTCTTCAATTTGCTCATTCCATGTATCAATCACGCCGCGAATTTTATCCACTGGCAGCTCCGGTAAGGTTTTGCTGTGATCTGGCGAGAAGCAAATCACTCGGCTCAAACCACGCACGCCTTGCGTTTTGAATAGCGGGTTGTTTGACTCCGGTGCATCTGGTGAATCCACCATCAGCGCAGCAAAATCGTTATTGAACACATAGGTGCCTTGGTAATCTGGATTGACATCGCCAGAGATACGTTCGTTGGTCGGACAAAGAAAACATTTATCGTCATAGCTTGGTAACTCATCCAATGCGGGCTTTTCATCTGCGCCGCTCCAAGGGCGTTTAGCACGGTGAGGTGAAACCAAAATCCATTGGCGAGTCAGAGGGTTGTAACGGCGGTGTGGATGATCTACTGAGTTAAATTCGACATTCGACATGTTACTTACTCAACTTTTAAGAATTCTTTCATCTGCATTCCTCAATAGAGTTAGAAAGTGCAGACAACAATGCGGCGACGTAAACTACGCAGGGGAATAGCCATTAGGATTATTTGACTGCCAGTTCCACGTATCGGCGGTCATTTCAGCCACCGTGCGTGTTGCTTTCCAGCCTAGTTCACTCTCAGCTTTTTCCGTGCTTGCCCAACATTCAGCAATATCCCCAGGACGACGCGGGCATAACTCGTAAGGCACTGGTTTACCGCAAGCGGCCGCGAACGCATCCACTATCTCAAGTACGCTCGATCCTCTACCCGTACCTAAGTTGTAAATGTGCAAACCCGATTTTTTCCCCACCGATTTCAATGCGGCTATATGACCGTCGGCCAAATCCATTACGTGGATGTAGTCACGTACGCCAGTGCCGTCAGGTGTTGGGTAGTCGTTACCGAATACCGCGAGTTTTTCTCGGCGGCCAACAACGACTTGGGCAATAAATGGCATCAAGTTATTTGGAATGCCTTGTGGGTCTTCCCCCATGTAGCCCGATGGGTGCGCGCCAACTGGGTTGAAGTAACGCAATAAGGTGATACTCCAGTTATTTTCCGCTTGGAAAAGATCGCTTAAACACTGCTCCACCATGTATTTACTGCATCCGTATGGATTAGTGGTTGCGCCTGTTGGCGAGTCTTCCGTAACCGGCACGATTTCTGGGTCACCGTAAACCGTTGCCGATGAACTGAATACAATGCTTCTCACACTTGCTTTACGCATGCTGCGCGCCAACACCAATGAGCCATTGACGTTGTTGTCATAATACTCAAGTGGTTTTGCTACAGATTCACCAACCGCTTTCAAACCAGCAAAGTGGATCACGGCTTGGATATCGTGTTGCGCGAATACCGTATCCAAAAACGCTTCGTCGCGGATATCACCTTGGTAAAACGCAGGCTGCTTGCCAGTAAGCGTTTCAATGCGGTTTAACACTTCTAGCTTGGCGTTACACAGGTTGTCGACGATGATGGGTTCCATACCCGCTTCAATCATCTGCACGCAAGTGTGACTGCCGATGTATCCCATTCCGCCTGTGACAAGAACTTTCACTCCCAACCTCCAGAGTTATCAATTTATTCATTAAAGTCAGTTATTTATTTTAAATATCTCAAAGTTAATGTGTTTATCTCTTTAGTGCTTCGAAGTTTAGCAATCAAAACTTGCTTACTTCAGTGATCGCCATCAAAGTTGTGTAAACGTTTCCACAAAGTCTTTTTGAAAAATACGGTATAAGAGATAAAAATGAAGGTAAGAAAGGATGGTGAAAGGCTTTGTTGGGATCAGAGGAACCAAAGCGTAAGGTAAGTGTCATGAATGTGGCGAATCCACTTTAAATCTCATGGCCTCAGGTGGGCGTATTAAAGAACCCTGCTCAGAGGCAGGGTTCTTTAGTCGTAGTGTTAGGCTATGTATGACGCCATTAATTGGCCGTCGCAGGCTCTAGCGCCAGGTTCGCTTCTTTTTCTTTTTGCATCCGCATCACGGCTATTGGGCCGGTGATAAAGGTAAATGCAATCAAGAAAGACACAGGCACTGCAGTGATCACAATGAACGACTGGAGCGCGTTCAAACCACCGTCTCCGGCGAGCAGAAGCACACCAGCGACCACGCCCATCACAATCGCCCAGAACAGGCGATGTTTACGGGTTGGTTGGTTATCACCAGACACAGCCATCGCAATCGAATACGCCATTGAATCGCCAGTGGTTGCCACAAATGTCGTGGTAAGCAACATAAACGCTGGGATCAGAATCACGCTGTAAGGCAGCTGTGACAGTGACGCAATCAAAATCGCGGGTAAGCCGGCATCCGCCATGGGACCAGAAATACTACCGGGTGATTGCAACTCATAGAAGATACCGGTACCGCCCAATACTGAGAACCAGAAGTTAGTGGCAATTGGGGCACAAATCGCAACAGCGAAAATTAGCTCACGAATCGAACGGCCTTTAGAAATGCGCGCAATGAAGATAGCCATCATCGGAGCAAAACCAATAAACCAGCCCCAGAAGAACCAGGTCCACCATGCGTTCCAGCCACCATTATCGGTATTCAGTGCGAGAGTATGCATGTTGTTCAGGTAGTAGCTAAAGCCCGAGCCAAATTGCTCAAAGATAAAGCCGGTAGGACCGAGCACAACCACAGCACCGAGTAACACTGCGGCGCCGATCACGTTCATACGGCTCAGCCATTGCAAACCTTTATCCATACCGGTAAACGCAGAGATGGAATAAATAGCCACGACAGCCGCCAAGATCAGCATTTGCATCGGCATGGTATTTTCAATGCCCACAAAGCTTTCCAAGCTATAACCCAGCTGGGTTGCTAAGAAGCCAATTGGACCAATGGTTCCGGCAGCTACGGCAATGATCGAACAGGCGTCGATCACAGAGCCAAGCCAGTGATTTTCTAGCTTGTCACCGAGCAAAGGGTACAAGAGTGCACGAGGACGCAAGCGTACGCCTGCCTGGTGGTGCGCATACATCAGTACAATCGTCGCCAAGGTGCCTAATACCGCCCAGGCTAAGAAGCCCCAGTGGAAAAAGCTTTGGCTTAACGCAGGGGCGACGGTCTCCATCACACCCGCTTCCATCTCACCCAGTGCTGGTGGTGGCGTCATGAAGTGATAGATAGGCTCAGCCGCTGACCAAAAGACACCACCGCCGGCAAGCAGGGTACACATGATCATCGCAACCCAACGAAAACGGCTCATTGAGACGGTATCGGTGGCGCCAAGTTTCAATTTACCAAATTTACTGCCGCCAATAGCTAGCGCCAATACGAAATTGATGACCATTAGCCACTGCCACCAATAACCAAAAAGGTTGGCAGACTCAGAGAATAGAGACTGGATCACAGAGGAAAAGTGTTTTAGGTCAAACAGGGCAAAGGCAAGAAATACAGCGACAAAGCCGATAGTAAATACGGCAACAAGTCGGTCGTTATTTTGTGTAGATTTAAGCATTAGTTCGCTCACAAGGTGTGTGAGGGATGGGACTCTATCAGTGTGGCGAATGAATGACCAGAACAAATTGACTCATAGGGATGGAATAGAAACCGTGACAGACATCACTTATTCAGATTTGGCGGGGGCTGAATAGGTTTATGACATTTTTATTAAATGCACAAAAAGCCACCAGCTTGTGACCTATCAAGCTGGTTCTGCGCTTTTTTGTTTTTTCGTCGTCTTACCTGTCTCTAGGATTTTTTTATGCAACACTATCGTCGCGCGATACAGTTTGGGGTGAACTTGTGCATCGCCTCTTTTAGCACGGTTGCAGGTAGAAATCACCGCAGCAGTAATACAAGCCGCCACTTTTAACTGCCCAAGCTGGTAGGCATAGCTAGCGACTTTAACTGCCATAAAGACGGATTGATCGCTGTGCTTATAGTTACGTACCGCGAACTTCTCAAAGCGGAGAAAATCCTTGTGATAACTTTTGAGGATCCGATTGATGTGGCGATCATAGTAATTTTTGTATTTGGCGTAGCTCCCTTTCGGATTACTCGCCACGATGTCTCTCACCCAGACAGACGCTTGCAGCTGTTCTTTTTCAAATAAGCCACTCAGCCAGGCAAACATATAACCTCCCTACTGCTAGCTTAGCCGCTTTATTCTACTTAATTTGCGCGACTAATCTATCAAAAGAAAGTGCTAAGTGGTTGAGTGGCGGTTATTTAACCAGCAGTAAGAATGGCTGTTCAGGCTTGGGTATTGATGGTGATGGTATACGTCGCATCACCTACAGGTAGCATATGGAGGATCTGCTCTCCTAACTCTGGATGACTGAGCAAATAATTTCCCTGAGGAAAGCGCGTGTCTTCAGGACCTTTTAATACCAAACTGAAATTCTCGACGTAATGGTCGTTTACTTCATCGCCATGACCAGGATGGGTATCAACACGAACAAGCGTCATAGCATATTCAGTATCTGTTCCGTCAATAAGCGTAATCGACTGATCGATCAACTCACTGACATGCTGACAAGATAGTACATTCATCGGCCCTCCCGCGTTCCGTTACTGCGTATTTACGCCTTTTCTCTCTCACCATCAAGATTAGAAGAAAAATCCGACAATGCACAACAGCTTAGTGCTTTTCGGACTTAAAATACGGGAAATATCACTCAGGCTGGGTGATGTTGCGTTAAATCCCCTTGCTGTATCCCCTGATAAAAAAATCACACACAACACTAGACGACCGGTCTAATCTTCATTATGCTACACCACATGAAATCAAGTAGCACATTAGAACACACCAGCCACAACGCTACCCACCAGCATTTGCTGGATACGGGAGTTAATGTAATGGCGCAGTTTGGCTTTAGTGGTGTGGGTCTTAGCGCAATACTGAAACAAGCCGGCGTCCCGAAAGGGTCGTTTTACCATTATTTTGCTTCAAAAGAGCAATTTGGTCAGGCGGTATTGCAGCACTATTTTTCGCGTTATTTAGCGGAAGTAAACAGTTTGCTGTCAGACACTACGCTGCCGCCTATTACGCGAGTTCATCGCTACTTTACCCTTTGGCAAGCCCAGTACTGCAGTATGGATCCCGTTCAAACTTGCTTGGTCGTTAAGCTAAGCGCTGAGGTGGCAGATCTTTCCGAGCCCATGCGGCTTGCGTTGCGTGATGGCACCGACAAACTGATTGGTAGCTTAGCGAGTGCACTCGCGCTCGACGAAAGCAATTTTAACCATGACAACGCCTTAACCACGGCGACGACGCTTTACCAGCTATGGTTAGGGGCAACACTGTTAACAAAACTGCACCGTAATGACAGCCATCTAGCGCAGGCGATGACCATTACGCAACAAAAACTCGGCTTGGCTGACTAGTATAAAAGTCAAACGAACAAACGCAGCATACGAGGAACAACGATGAGGTGCTAGTGAGCATTTCATTTCCGGTTTTTTGATAAAACAAGCATTTCAACAAGACCCGCCAAGGCGGGTTTTAAATAAACGTTAACTAGACGACCGGTCTAATCAAACGAGAAAACTGATTGACTGACAACAATGAAAAGGAAGGATGAGCAATGAACAACTTTGAGTTCTACAATCCCACACGTATCGTTTTTGGCGAAGGTAAAATTGCCGAGCTGGATCGGCTCATCCCAGCCGCAGCAAAAGTTTTGGTTCTTTTCGGTGGCCAGAGTGCACGCAAAACCGGCACCTTAGGTGAAGTTGAACAAGCACTTGGCGAGCGTCAATTTGGCCTGTTCAGTGGTATTGAGCCTAACCCACGCTACGACACGCTAATGAAAGCGGTCGAAAAAGTGCGTGAAGAAGGCTACGACTATCTGCTCGCTGTCGGCGGTGGATCGGTGATCGACGGCACCAAATTTGTTGCAGCAGCAGCGAAATACGATGGCGATGCATGGGACATTCTCACCAGCATGGGCAGCAAAATCGAAGCCGCACTGCCATTTGGCACCGTGCTCACCTTGCCTGCTACTGGCTCAGAAATGAACAAGGGCTCGGTAGTCAATCGCGAGTCAATGCAAGCGAAATTGCCGTTTATGAGCGAATTGGTGTTTCCACAATTCTCAGTGTTGGATCCGGTAAAAACCTATACCTTACCTATCCGTCAAGTCGGCAACGGTGCCGTTGATGCGTTTGTTCACGTGGTTGAGCAATACCTCACTTATCCAGCTAACGCACCGGTACAAGACAGATTCGCCGAAGGCCTGCTACAAACCTTGATCGAGCTTGGCCCACAAGCGCTGGAAACCCCGGAAGATTACAACATCCGTGCCAGCTTGATGTGGACCGCGACTCTCGCGCTGAATGGTTTGATTGGCGTGGGTGTACCACAAGATTGGTCAACCCATATGCTTGGTCACGAGCTGACTGCCCAACATGGTTTGGACCATGCACAAACCCTCGCGGTTGTGTTGCCGGCAATGTTGAATGAGAAGTTTGAGCAAAAACAAGCCAAGCTCGCACAATTTGCTGAGCGTGTCTGGCATATTGAGCAAGGCAGCGAAGCAGAAAAGGCTCAACAAGCGATTGAGAAAACCCGCGATTTCTTTGAGCGCATGAACGTGAAAACACGCATGAGCGACTATGACTTGGACGAAAGCGCGATTGAACCATTGATTGAAAGCTTAACTCAGCACGGCATGACTCAGCTCGGTGAGCACGGCGATGTGACCCCTGATGTTTGCCGCCGCGTGCTGCAAGCCGCGCTTTAATTCCCGTACTGAATAAGGGAGGACACACATGTCATCACCAATGAACCAACGTTTTGTTCTTGCATCGCGCCCCGTGGGGGCGCCTACTGCAGAGAACTTCCGCTTAGAAGAAGTGGATATTCCTGCTCTCGGCAACCATGACGTTTTAATTGAAAACCACCACTTATCTATCGACCCATACATGCGCGGTCGTATGAGTGATGCAAAATCGTACGCCGAGCCGGTGGCAATTGATGGCCTAATGGTCGGTGCTACCGTGGGTAAAGTGCTGGAGTCTAACCATGCCGATTACCACCCGGGTGATTGGGTACTCGCTTACAAAGGTTGGGAAACGCATTCAGTTGTAAACGGCGATACGCTGATCAAACTCAATCCGGATCTGGCGCCGGTTTCTTACGCGCTCGGTATCTTAGGGATGCCAGGCTTTACCGCTTACATGGGCTTACTGGATATTGGCCAGCCCCAAGAAGGCGATACCCTAGTGGTTGCGGCGGCAACCGGTCCCGTCGGCGCAACCGTTGCGCAAATTGGTAAGCTAAAAGGTTGCCACGTAGTAGCGATTGCCGGTGGCGAAGAAAAATGTCAATACGCACGTGAAAACCTCAACGTTGACGCCTGTATCGACCACAAAGCAGACAACTTTGCCGAGCAACTCGCTGAAGCCTGCCCTCAAGGCATTGATATCTATTTTGAAAACGTCGGGGGCAAAGTGTTTGATGGTGTAATGCCACTGCTCAACACCGGTGCTCGCATTCCAGTGTGTGGATTGGTGTCACAGTACAACAACACTGCCTTGCCCGATGGCCCAGATCGCCTCTCACAGTTGATGGGCACCATCTTGGTTAAGCGCTTAACCATCAAAGGTTTTATTATCTTTGATGACTATGCGCACCGCTACCCTGAGTTCGCGCATGATATGGCCAAATGGGTCGGCGAAGGCCAAATTCATTACCGTGAACACGCGGTGGATGGCTTTGAGCAAGCGCCGCAAGCACTGATTGATGTGCTAGAAGGCCGTAACTTCGGCAAGATGGTCGTCAATATCAAATAAAGCTCGCACGCTTTATTTCGCAATACCGAAAACCCTGCCTCCCCCTTAGCGATGGATAGCTAAGGGGGTTTTTATATGCTTATTACGTGTACTTTTTCACATATGCTTTTTCTCACCACATAAATGCACACTGAGGGCTACACTGATGAGAGATGGCTTAATCATCATTGCTGAGCTTAGATAATACTGGCAGTAATAGGCGATCTGTGCGCACGGCAGCCAGTCGAGAAGAAAGGATGTATCTCCAATGCCCACTCCTACCCCAACAATCCGTCACCAAATTGCTTTCGGTCTCGCGCTTGTTCTCGTCATGGCGCTACTCACAATCTATGCGGTGGTCGAATGGAGAGTAAAGCCCGATTTGATTGACCAGCGACACCAAAAAATCGCCATAAGTCAGCATAGCCTCATAGACTTGCTCGATGCCAAACTCGGACAGATCGAACTGTTAACCAGTACGATCGCTTTAAAGAGCACCAACCTTCCCAAGGACGAAGCGCTATTCCGCAGCCTCTTTCCCCCGATCTTTAACAATCATGGCGATCCCACGATTGCCGGTGGGGGGATCTGGCCGGAGCCCAACACCTTCACACCGGGCGTAGAACGACGTAGTTTTTTTTGGGGCCGCACAGGACCCGATATGGAATACTATGATGATTACAACAACCCTGATGGCAAGGGTTACCATAATGAACGCTGGTACCTAGCAGGAAAACAAGCACCTATCGATCGCTGCCGTTGGTCCAACGCCTATATCGACCCGTTTACCAAAGAGCCCATGATTACCTGTACCGTGCCCATGAAAGAAAACGATCGCTTTATTGGGGTGGCAACGGTCGACATGAGGCTGAGCGGCATTGCCGACATTCTGTCTCGTTATGGCAAAGAAAACGATGGCTATGTGTTCGCCTTGGACGCTGATAACAAAGCAATAAGCTTCCCCGAAACAGCGGTAACATTTAATCCTTATCGAAATACGCTGCGAACGGTTACCGAGTTAGAGCAAGCGCTCCCTTGGCTACAAGAAGCGTTGCAGGCAAGCCAATCTCTCCAAGATAGTCAACTGATCACGATAAAGAACGACGGCGTGCTAAACGAAGCCGCTTACGTTCATATTATTAAATACCCTCAAGCCGATTGGGTGATCGGTCTCGTCGTGCCCAAAAGCAAAATGACAGCGGCTGCCGATAGCATGGGACTGTTCCTGATGTTCGCCATTGGCGGGCTGTTGCTCGTTGTGGGAATTATCGCCGCGATTACCGCTCGCAACCTATTAGGTAAAATTCAACAGACCACCCAGCAAATCTGGGAGCTCATTGAGGGTGAAACCACCCAAGAGTTGGCGATAGGTAAGATGAACGAGGTAGGCGAATTGCGCCAAGCCGTTAACGCGTACGGAGAAAAACTTAAGTCACTACTTAGACGACTCGAAGCGATTCAAGAGGAATTGGTTCAGAATGAAAAGTTGGCATCACTCGGCTCGTTGGTCTCTGGCGTGGCGCATGAGTTGAATACACCCATCGGTAACGCCCGGATGTCTTCCACCTCGATACTCGATACCAAACACGAATTCGTTCACAAACTCGAGCAGCCAATCACCCGTGACGACCTCGATCAGTTTCTCACCCATGTTGAAGACGGGACACGTATTATTGAACGTAATATGTTACGGGCCTCCGAATTAATTCGTGCCTTTAAGCAACTCGCGGTGGATCAAACCAGTGACCACAGACGCGACTTTGAACTACATCTGTTGATGAACGAAGTCCTGCTCTCGATGCGACCGACACTTCAGCGCGCGCCACACCAGCTCGAGGTTGCGATTCCAGAAGGCATTCTGCTCAACAGCTACCCGGGCGCACTCACCCAAACGTTGATCAACTTAATTAATAATGCGTTAATTCATGCGTTTATCGGGCGTGACGCTGGGCACATACACGTCATAGCCACCATGGCGACAACCGAGAGTGTGAGTATCCGCATACACGATGATGGCGCAGGAATGACGCCCGATGTACAAAAACGTATTTTTGATCCCTTTTACACCACCCGACTCGGGCAAGGTGGGCCGGGGCTTGGCTTACATATCACCTTCAACCTCGTCACCGGCATCCTCGGTGGTCGCATTGAGGTACAAAGTGAGCCCGAACACGGTAGCTGCTTCACCATTACCCTGCCGCTTATCGCCCCCGAACGCGCCCTACCCAACAGTGAGGGCGCGTCGTGAATTGCGCGGATATGGCGCTATTCAACGCTGAGCTGATCCGCTGTGGGTAATGCAGTCATTGCCCCTTTTTCTGTTGTAGCCAGCGCGCCACAACGGTTGCCTTGGCGCACTGCCTTGGTGACTGCTTCTGGTGTCTGCCACTCAGGCAACTGGGCGAGCGCAGCAAGCAAACCGCCCATAAACGCATCACCTGCGCCTGTGGTGTCCACCACGTTTGCCGGTGTGGTCGGCACCTGCCAAACAGTATGGTTGAACGCGACGCGGGCACCTTCACTGCCCTGTGTCACCACCCACAAAGACACATTCGGTGCGCGCTCAGATAATGCGGCTAACCCTGCTTTCACAGAGTTATTTTCAGTGCGTAGGTGCTTAGTGAGTAAGACAAGCTCATCATCAGACACCTTAACCACATCCGCCAACGGCAAGGCTTGCCACACAATCTCTAACATCTGTGATTCACTTTGCCAAAGATCATCACGCAAATTAGGATCAAAGCTGACAAAGCCACCATTATCACGACATGCTTGCATCGCGCCGAGTGTAGCAGAGCGTGATGGCTCGTTCGCAAGGGCAATGGAGCAAGCATGCAACCACTGCCCTTCTTCGAACAATGGGAAGTCGTACGGCTGAACAAACTGGTCGGCACTGGGCTTAACCATAAAGGTGAAGCTTCGTTCACCATGATCATCCAGCTCGACTAATACAGTTGAGGTACGTTGCGCCTCGTCGCGATGCATAAACGCAATGTCCACACCTTCATTTGCTAAGGTAGTCTGCATAAAACGACCAAGCGGATCGCCACCAACACGGCCAATAAAGCCTGTTTGTCCACCAAGTCGACTGACTGCCACGGCGACGTTAGCCGGGGCACCACCTGGACATTTCAGGTAGTGATGCTCGCCATCAGGGATCAAGTCCACCACGGCATCACCGGTAACCCATACCTTGCTCATTACGCTTGCTCCTCGTTCAAGACTCGATTACGCCGCAGCAGCTTGTGCGTATTTTTTACGGGCGCCCAATACATAAGTTACGGAAAACGCAACGACAAAGGCAATCGCCATACCAATGATATAAGGCACCACACCGTCAGGGCGAATGGAGATGATCCCTGGTAGACCCGCTGCGCCCAACGCTTGTGCTTTCACTTTAAAGAAGGTGACAAAAGCCCCCGCACAGGTCGCACCTGCAAGCGCACCAATAAACGGATAACGGTATTTAAGGTTAATACCAAACATCGCAGGCTCAGTGATCCCGAGCAGTGCTGTCACCCCTGCAGGCATCGCAATCCCTTTCGCTTTGACATCCGCGGTTTTTAGCCCAAACGCTAAACAGGCTGCACCTTGCGCCACATTCGACATCGCCGCGATAGGGAAAATAAAGGTACCGCCAGTGACTGCAATATCGGCCAATAATTGGGTTTCAATCGCGATAAAGCTGTGGTGCATCCCGGTGATCACAAAAGGTGCATACACAAAGCCAAACAAAGCACCGCCAATCATCCCTGCGGATTCATAGACCCAGTTCAGACCATCGCCGAGCAAAAAGCCGAGCTCTCGTGTAAACGGGCCTACCAAGGTAAAGGTGATCAGTCCGGTAATAAAAATCGCCAGCAAGGGGGTCAGCAAGTTATCCAACACTGAGGGAATAATGCGACGTAACCCTTGCTCCACTTGTGCGAGAATATAGGTTGCAACCAGCACCGGCAGCACCGACCCTTGATAACCGACTTTTTCGATCTCAAAGCCAAAGATTTCCCACACCGGGATATCTCCAGACACTGCCGCACCACCAAAGCCCCAGCCATTAAGCAAGTCTGGGTGAACCATTAACATGCCTAACGCGGCCCCCAAAAAGGGGTTAGCACCAAACTTTTTACTCGCAGAAAACGCAAGCAGTACAGGTAAGAACACAAATGGCGCATTAGCGAACGTATTGATCATACTGGCCAGATCACCCATTTGTGGGTAGGCCTCAATCAAGGACTTGCCATCGATAATCAAACCTGGCGCGGTGAGGATGTTGAAAATCCCCATCAACAGACCACCGGCGACAATGGCTGGAATAATGGGAACAAAAATGTCTGACAGCCCTTTTACCGCACGTTGTAGCCAATTTTGTTTCTCGGCACCGGCGGCAGCGACGTCTTTCGACGACATATCTGACTGACCCGTCAATTTGCTGAACTCAGCATAAACATTATTGACAATGCCCGAGCCGAAAATGATCTGTAACTGACCACTGACTTGGAACTGCCCTTTCACACCTTCAATTGATTCAATCGCGCTTAAATCCGCGAGGCTATCATCATGAAGTGCGAGTCTTAGCCGCGTGGCACAATGTGCCGCCGCTGCGATATTTTCTTTTCCACCCAGTTTATCGAGTAGTTGTTGTGCTATTTTTTGGTAGTTCATGGCTACTTCCCCTGCACGCTCTCACTGTCTTTGCCACCGTCGCTATTTTTTCTAATGTGGCCGTCACACGTTCCACACTTTCGGGAACGATCCCGAAAATAATGAGCTGAATCCTTTAATCCATCAAGTATCAGGGATTATGGCTGTGATACCGATCAGTAAATCATGGTGCACCCCCTGCCATATATGTGATATCAATCACTAAAAAAAGGGAGTTTGGATAGGTTTGTTTGCAAAGGAGCACTAAATGCACCGATGATGATGCGCTAAGCAAAGGAGAACTCATGGCTAGCTTGAATGATGTCGCCCGTTTGGCGGGTGTTTCCAAATCAACCGTGTCACGCGTAATTAACCAAGAATATGGCGTGAAACCAGCGACCATTGAAAAAGTGAACCGCGCCATCGAGCAATGCGGCTATGTCGTTAACCAAATCGCTAAGGATTTAAAATCCAATAAAACTAACCTTATCGGTGTCATTGTCCCACGAGTGTCATCCCACGCCATGTCAGCCAGTGTCGATGGCCTGAGTCATGTGTTTGATCAAAAAGGGAAACAAGTGCTTTTGGCTAACACTCGCCAGGACGATCAGCGTATTTGTCATTATCTCGATTTATTCAACCAAAAACGCGTAGAAGGGATCCTACTGTTTGCATCGACACTCAACCCCGCCTTGGTCCAAGCAATTAAGCGCTCGAGTGCACCAGTCGTGGTGATTGGTCAAGATGGCTCTCCTTACAGCATCCCCAGCGTGATTCATGATGATTACCGGGTTGGCTTTTGCGCCGGCGAGCAACTGATTAAAGCCGGTTGTCAACGTATCGGATTCCTAGGTGTGCAAGCCGCAGACATCGCGGTTGATCAGCAGCGCTATCAAGGACTTGAGAATGCGTTGACCACACTCAGTCAAACCGAACCTTTATTCCATTATCAAGGGCAATTCTCGATTCAATCTGGCCATGTCGCGATGACCGCTATGCTCGATCAATATCCAGAGATAGACGGCGTTTTTTGCGCCACCGACCGTATTGCTATTGGTGCCATCCAAGCCCTACAAACACATGGGATCACACCGGGTCACACTGTGAAGCTGATTGGTGTGGGCGATGATGAGCTTGCACACGTGGTATCGCCGAGCCTATCCACCTTTAACTATGCCTTTGATGCGGCAGGCGAAAGCGGCGCAAAAATGTTGCTTGAATTACTGGAAACGGGGCAAAGCCATGTCTCTAAATTAGTGATGGGATTTAACTACGTCAGCCGTGACACCTGCCCCTAAAAAGGCGATGTGTTAAGCAGAAGAGGCACATTTTACTTGCACTCTCACCATCTTATTCGCTATTTTTGGAACGTTCCCGAAAATAGAATTGGATTGGTACGGATAGATGGAAATAACCCCAGCAAGCTTGGTTGATGCGTGCGGTGGCGCAGATAATCTGCGCCGCGTATTGCGTCATCAAGGCAAAATAATCATTGAACTCATCGAGCTTGAGCGCGTAAACCAAGAAACCCTTTCAATCAGTACGATTGACCATTCGCTGCGCCAAATCACACTTGCTCACCCCGTGAATCAGAGCACACTAACGGCACTTGGACGCCTTATCGATCACAACCTGCGAGAGCAAGCCGCGCCCTGCTACGCTTCAACCAGCAAGACAGACTTCCATCGTCCAACTTGGCATATCAGTCCACCTCAAGGGCTGCTCAATGACCCCAATGGTTTTATCTATTTTCAAGGGCACTATCACCTTTTCTATCAGTGGTACCCTTTTGCCTGCGAGCACAAAGACAAATTTTGGGTGCATTTAATCAGCCCTGATGGAGTGCAATGGCACAGCGCGCCCCTCGGCCTTACCCCCAGCGATTGGTATGACAGTCACGGGGTGTTTTCGGGTCACGCCATGGTAATAAACGACGCCTTATGGCTTTATTACACCGGCAACACCCGTATTGGCCCTGAGCGCCTACGCCAAACCACCCAGTGTGTGGCTCGGTCAACCGATGGCATTCACTTTGAAAAGCTTGGGCCAGTGATTGATGCCCCACCTGCTGGCGTCACCGAACATATTCGCGATCCCAAAGTCATTTATGATGGCGAACACTACCGGATGTTACTTGGCGCACAGCGTGAAGACAAAATAGGTCGCCTGGCGCAGTATTCCTCCATTGATGGCCTGCATTGGCGCTACGACGGATTGAGTGGCGACAGCTTCGGCGACCATGGCTATATGTGGGAATGTCCCGATCTGTTCCCATTAAACGACCAATGGCTGTGTATCCTCTGCCCACAAGGCAGCACAGCGCCAACGCCCGATCACCACGTGCCTCACCATAATGGTTACGCCAAAGCCACACTAGAAGCAGACGGCATCAAACTTGATGACTGGCAGATACTGGATCATGGGTTTGATTTTTATGCGCCACAGACAGCTCAGACCCCTGACAATAAGCGCATGCTAATAGCTTGGATGGGTCTCCCAGACGAGGTGGATCAACCCAGTCAAAGTGCGGGCTGGTTGCATCAGTTAACCTGTCCACGTGAGTTACGCTGGGAAAATGGGCAAATTTATCAGCGTCCAGCGACCGCACTGCAACGCCTCAGAGGTCCTCAGCAACTTTTAGTGATTCGCACCGAGAGCGACGCGACCTCCGTGGATTTGGGCACCAAGCAATTTGAGCTCAGTACCAGTCTACCCATTCCAAAAAGCGGACAATACACTCTGTATTTTCACAGTCGCAGTGGCATTGCTTCTCATGCGACATCGACGGAGCCGTCTGGTTGTGCCCTCATCATTGACGGCAACAATCGCACCCTAACGCTTGATAGAAGTACAAGCCTCGCCACGGCAGGAGACACCCGTCGCTGTATTCACTTGCCTGAGCAGTTGGAAGAGTTACCGCTACAAGTCCTCGCCGATACCAGCTCATTAGAGTTTTTTATCAGTAATGGCCAATGGACAATGACTAGTCGTTATTTCAGCGCTACCGACGCGACCTTTCTTGCTGTGACACGCGATCATCACGATGTCCCCCTACCAAAGGAGATTGATTGGTATGCGTTAAAGAAGGCGAGTGTGGGTTAACGTTGCCATACATTTTTTTGTTGCAAAGCTTAAAAACTATGTCATTAATACCGATCTCACGCGACGTTTGATGGGTACAGACCTCGTTCATCAACCAGTATTAATGAAGGAGAACCTATGCTGCTAGCAACACTTGCGATTATCGCTGGATTTGCGTTGTTGGTATGGAGTGCCGACAGATTTGTCGACGGCGCGGCTGCGAGTGCTCAGTACGCCAACGTGCCTCCTTTATTAATCGGCATGTTGGTGGTCGGGTTTGGCACATCCGCGCCAGAAATGGTGGTTTCGGCGATGGCCGCGATGGATGGCAACCCGGCGTTAGCGCTGGGCAATGCGATAGGCTCTAACATCGTCAATATCACCTTAATACTCGGGGTCACCACGCTGATCGCCCCGATTGCGGTGCATTCCACCATTGTCCGTAAAGAATTACCGATTCTTCTCGTCGTCACTTTGGCGCTTGGCGCCATGCTATGGAATTATGCCATTAGCTTTACTGAAGCCTTGATCTTAATCGGTGGATTTTTACTGCTGGTTGGATGGTCCATCAAGCATGCTATGCAAACCAACGACGATCCGCTTGCGCAGGAGGTTAATGCCGAGCTAACCAATCAACCACTTTCTCGAAAACAGGCGTTGACATGGCTGGTGATTGGCCTAGTGCTGCTGATTATTAGCTCGCGGATTTTGGTCTGGGGCGCGGTTGAAATCGCGCAGCAACTCGGCGTGAGTGATTTGATCGTTGGCCTAACAATCGTCGCCCTCGGCACTTCCCTCCCTGAATTGGCAGCGTCTATCATCGCCGCCCGCAAAGGCGAACACGATATCGCCGTGGGCAACGTGGTCGGCTCGAACATGTTCAATGCGCTGGCCGTGATTGGTATCGCCGGCCTTATCGAGCCCATTAACGAGATTGGTAGAGAAGTCTTCTGGCGAGATTGGATGGTGATGCTGGCTGTGACCGTATTGCTGATTTTGGTCTCTGTTCGCTTTGGCAAGACACGCGAAATTAACCGCGCGGAAGGGGTATTACTGCTCGCCTGCTATGTGGGTTACACCAGCATGCTGGTTTATGCGACGTGGTAGGAAATAGATGAGGTTTCGCAAACGTTTAACACACCGAGCTTGATATAGCTCCTACCGAAACGAAAGTCAGTCCAATAAGTAAAACAATTTATTCGATACTGCTCCAATAAGTTGATCTACCTTCCCATCCGGTTCAAATTAGGCCGAGCATTTGTATCGAACTTTGCTAGCATTAGGCACTAAAAAACAGGCACAATAACCTTTATGGGGGTTAGCGCGCACGCAATACACCTGTTATGTCGCTCGTTTGTGATAACGCTCAGTTGGCTCAGAGAAAAACTCAATGAATTACTTCACATCTAAACAGTCTTATCGTTGTCCATTTTTCAAAAGTCCAGAAACATGTAACTGTGCATCCTGTGTTAACCATAGATTGATGCAGGAAAGCAAGGAAGCAATCAAACGTGCAGAAGCAAAGAACTTTGCAGGCGGTGGATCGATACCAAGTGTCAGCACAGTGCCGGAACCAACACCGATTCAAGAAACCACACAGCAAAAAGTAGCACGTCAACGTAAAAATCGAATTGAGGAAACCGAAAAAGGCTGGGAGAAGATACAGGCAGCAATGTTTGACTTAGCTTGGATGCAGTCGCCCAAAACTCAATCTCAAAGTGCGCTATGGAAAGCGCTATTTACCGACGATACATCTAAGGAAAAACAACAACTTATAAAAAAAGCGAACACTCACCTCAACGAGCCTGTTAGAGAAGGAGAAATCGTTGTTATTCCAACCGCAGAGCCAAGGAATACCAAAGAGAAAGAGGCTCTAATCGCGCTCCAAGAAGAGGCGGCAATAGGCAGCCTAGAGCTGGGAAAACTGAGCGATGATTCTCTTTCATTGGTTAATCGTCATTTGGAGCTACTTGACTATTTTGCTGACGACGCCTTGTGTACCATCGATGAAAGCGAGTCCGGTAAGTATTATGATTATGCCTCTATCGGAGTGGGTATCGCCGCCGGATTTGTTCAAAAACATCTCGAGAACATTCAAGGCATCTTGTCAGAGCTCAATGAGCTCTATGTCAACGATTTGGCCAAGAACGGTAAACCCAGTGCCACGTTTTTTGCTCAACGCGCAAGCTTGTTCAAAAAGCTTGATGACTCATTCGCGCGTTTGTCCAAGCGCAGCGTAAAACTCCCCTTATATACCCAAGTTAGGCGTAACCTAAAGCTTTCAACTAAATCCGTCATTCATCACGCTGACGAAATTATTAGCAAAGGCTATGTTAGTAATCTCGGAAAGCGCATCGCGAATATCTCTATTGGGGTAGATGCATCACGCGCTGGTGGTTACGTTGGATTAATGCTAGGTGGTGCAAGTGTCGCAGATAGCATTTATGAAGCCTGTAATGTTGATAGTTATGGTGAATGTGGGAGAACGACTACACGTAAAACTGTAGGATTTATAAGTTCAATCCCCGCAGGCACAGTTGGTGGTCAACTTGCTGCAGCCGGAACAGTATTACTATTGGGAGCCGTGGGGATCGCTTCGGCACCAGTAATTGCAGTCGCCGCGCCAGCAGCTTTTGTAGTAGGCGGCTTTACTGGCGGCCACTATGGTGGCCAAGCTGGTGAGTTCGCTGGCGATAAGCTCTACCAAGTCTACGAGTACATTATGGAGTAATTACATGCATGCACCTGATTTTTTGGATCTTTTAATAATGGGCTCAATACTTATTTTTGGAGGATACGCCTTTTTGTGGGCTGTACCAGCCGTCTTTATACTCGCAATCTTGGCGCTTAATGACATCAAACGCATTGAATTTATAGACCAACAACTTGCTAAAGATGTAAAACAACTTCACAGCAGGCTTGATTATCAATTATCTTATAAGATCGTGAACCGCTTTACTCTTTACTGCGTTTCCTATCCGCTTATTCGATATCGCCAAACGACCCATTCCTGGAAATTCAAATCCTTTATGTGGTTAAACTTTTTAGGGTTTTGGAGCTTAATTTTAGCGATTATATTTTCTTACCTATCCGAATATTTAAATATACCAATCTAATCTTCGTATCTATTTCACACATAGTTACACAACAAGGCGCTGTAACGCTTTACATCAATCGCGACTAGATGAACACTGCGTGGCACAGTACAATGGCAGCTCATGTCGCGTAGAGTCAGTAAAATACTATGAGTAACACGACGGCGAAGAAGCCGAGTCCCCTGTTTGAAATCCTGTTCAACGTTTTTATACCCTCGATCATCTTGATGAAGTTGAGCGGGGATGAATACCTAGGCACAGCCATGGCACTGGTCGTCGCTTTGGCGTTTCCTCTCATATACGGCGGGATGGATCTGGTCCGCAACCAGAAATTCAATTTTATCGCTGCACTTGGCTTTATCAGCGTGTTACTGACAGGCGGTATTGGCTTGTTGGAGCTAGATACGCGTTGGTTAGCCTTAAAAGAGGCGCTGATCCCGGGCCTCATCGGTTTAACCGTATTGGGCTCAACCTTTACCCGCTATCCTCTGATGCAAAAGTTAATATTGAATGACACCGTGCTCAACCTCTCGTTGATTAATCAGCGTTTAAAAGAGAATGGTCAATCCTCGGCCTTTGAACGTTGTCTGATGCGGTCTAACTATCTATTCGCCAGCACCTTTGCGTTCTCATCGGCGATGAATTACTTCCTGGCCACTTGGATCGTGACCAGCCCTGCGGGCACGCCCGCCTTTAATGAAGAGCTGGGTAAGATGACGCTATACAGTTATCCGATGATTGCTATCCCTAGCATGTTGATGATGTTCGGTATTTTCTATTACATTTGGCGTCAGGTACGCGCGATGACATCGCTAGAAACAGAGCAAATCTTCCACCTCAAATAACAACCCTAACACGCCTTACTTTGCCCCCGGCGCTGGGCGTTTCGGCTTTGTTTGAAACTGCTTAATGCTCTTTTTCGCATTCGTGCGTCGGTTGGCTTTCTTGTCGCGAGGAGCGCGTTTACTTTCCCCTATCGATGGTTTGTCTGTCACCGGGAAACCGTCCAGCTCTTGCACGGGCAATGCTCTTTGCGTGAGATGACGAATGGCGTTGAGTGCATCCATTTCACCATGACACACCAAAGACATAGCCACACCTTGTTCACCAGCACGAGCAGTGCGCCCCACGCGGTGAATATAGGTCTCGGCGTGCATGGGCAATTCAACATTAATCACCACCGGTAAGTGTTCAATGTGAATGCCACGCGCTAATAGATCAGTGGCGATCAACACGTTGATTTGGCCAGATTTGAATTGCGCCAGGGCTTGCTCTCGCTCGGTTTGAACTTTATTGCCATGCAGTGCACTGGCCGAGATGCCCGCTTTGTTGAGCTTTTTCGCCAAGCCATCGGCATTTTCTTTCGCTCCCACAAACACCAACACTTGTGACCACGCGTTTTGCTTGATGCATTCAATCAAGGCTTTCGCTTTGCTGCCTTTGTTGACCAAGTAAAGTGTTTCAGTGACCTCTTGATGGGTGCTGTTTTCTTGATGCGCGGCGAGCTGTTTTGGCGCAACCATTAGCTGGTTGGCTTTTTGCTTGAGCGCATCGGAAAACGTCGCTGAAAACATCGCGGTTTGGCGTTTACGTGCAGTTTGCATCGCAATATTTTGCACATCCGGCCAAAAACCCATATCGAGCAAACGATCCGCTTCATCCAAAATAAGATAATGTACCGTGCTCAAATCCAAACCATTATTGGCTAAATCTACCAAGCGCCCTGTCGTCGCCACAAGAATGTTGGGATTGTCCGCCAGTGCTTGTTGTTGCGCCGCTTTATCAACACCGCCACACAAGCAAATGGCACTGAGATCTAAGGCGCTACCCACTTGGTTAATCGCGTCACTGACCTGCATCGCCAGCTCACGCGTTGGCACTAAAATCAGCGCTTGATGCTGAGGGTTTGCGTTTAACGCTTCCAACAAAGGCAAACCGTAGGCAAGCGTTTTGCCGCTACCGGTGTTTGCCAATGCCAATACATCGTTACCCGCTAACAGCTCTGGGATCGCCAACGCTTGAATGGCCGTTGGTTGTTTAAACGTGTTGGGCAGCGCGTGAAGCAATTCAGAACACAATGAGAGAGTAGAAAACGGCATGAACGAGACCTTTATTTAGCGGCAGCCAACATCACAAAGATGCGTGGAAACAGGGCGCGGACTGTACCACACTCTGCTCGATAACCCGCCTATTTTAGATACTCACACCGCGTGTATTCATTTCCATCCTTGACGCCACTTCTCATCATTTTTGAGCTCACGCCAGTCCCGTAGTAAATGATTTTATCGGACTGATAAGTATTATTTCGCGCGTCGACTTATCAGCCCTTAGTCAGCGGGCATGTAATGGGGATGGCTGCTGTTATTGACTGATTTTTGTCAGACGCTCAGACCGTTCTAGCGAATCAGCGCTCATTACTTTAAGTTCAGACGCACCTTCAGCATTCTTCTCAGATAACATTCTGATTCGATCCGCGAGTTGGCTGATCTCTTCTGTTACGTGCGCTTGCTGCCCAGATGCCGCAGCAATGCTTACCGTACGCTCTTTGATATTATCAAACGCTGTGACAATCTCTTCAAAGTGCTCACGTACCACTCCCGCTCGCTCAACCGAAGATTGAGACAACTGATAACTTGATTCAATCACCTCCACACCTTGGCTAGCCGCCGAATGAAGCTGCTGAATAATGCCATCAATTTCGGCGGCCGATTCCTGCGTTTTGGCGGCTAATGAGCGCACTTCATCGGCAACGACTGCAAACCCGCGTCCTTGCTCTCCTGCTCTCGCTGCTTCGATTGCCGCATTCAATGCCAGTAGATTGGTTTGCTCTGAGATCTTTTTGATGACCTCAAGCACTGTTCCAACTTGTTGTGAGTCGGAGGCCAGTTTATCAATTACAGAGGAGGCTTCTTTCAGTGTGGTGGCAAGTTTTGCAATAGCATCACTATTCTCATCCACGGCTAGCTGTCCTTTTGCAACCAATTTCGACGCATCCTCGGCAGTGTCTGCGGCAGTCGCGGTATTGCTGGACACATCAGTAGCACTCGCTGACATTTGGTTGATCGATGCCGCCAGCGTAATATTTTCATTCATTTGCGCAGACGCTTGATCACTCAAATCTTGGCTCAGCGCCTGTAAGCTGTTTGCGCTGGTTTTGACGCCAACGGCTTCTTTCGCGACATCTTCGAGGATTTTTTCAAGATGAGAGCCATATTCGTTGACTGAACGCCGTAACTCACCCATTTCATCAGCGCGAACAATCTCAAGCTTACTCCCTTTGTCGCCTTTAGATAGGCTGTCAACTTGCTGAGTCGTTTCTTTAATACTGCGAACTAGCCTCTGGCCGAGTAGGACCACGACTAGCGCAAAGACAGTCACCAACGGTAACAATGTTATATACAAGCCAGAGCTTACTCGATTTAATGCGGCTAAAGCTTTTGGTTCAGGCAATAACATGCCCACTGTCCAGCCCTGTTCCGACAAAGGAACTTGTACGAGGAGCGAGCGGCTCTCGCCAACCACCCCTTCAGGCAGATAAACCGGCTCGCCGACATCTAGTGCTGATACAAGCGGGGATAGAAGCGGATATTGTCTACTTGCATCGTTCAGGCTTTGCATACTAAGGCTTGAAGAACGCACACCTGGAAACGACAGAATGCGGTCGGTTTGATCGAGCACAAACGCATAGCCTCCAGTTGCCTCGTTTTGGCTAATCAATAAGTCTGACAGGCCGGAGAGCATCAAATCGACTGTCGCAACGCCCCAAAACTGTCCATCTCGACGAATTGCCACGGTACAGGTGACCATTGGTGTGCCAGAAATAGCATCTTCATAGGCAGCAGACCAGGCGCATTGCCCAGCTGGTAGGCCAAGCCCGGCTTGATACCAGCTTTCGTTATGATAACCACTGCCAGCGGGATCATTGTAATCATCTAATAGATCAAGCGAGCCTTGCTCATTACGCGCCCAAAATAAAGAATCACGCGTTTTTCCCGGCGTGAGCTTATCAGGTTCAGGCCAAACACCACCGCCCGCAATCGCGACGTTACCGTAATGATCGACCACAGGCTCGAGGCGTTCAATAAACTGTGCACGATCTAACGGCAATGTTTCCGATAGCGCCGCGAGTGTGTCGGTCAAAACCGCCCCTTCATTCAGTACTGTTGCAATACGTCCTTCAATATTGGTGACGGTCTGTCGAGCGCTAGCCTCTGCCTGCTCTTGCAAAACGGGCTTCGCTACCCACTCCATAACCAGATAAATGGTAAGAAATGACCCCAACAAAAGGGCAAGCGCCATGGCTTTAATCTTACGGCTGATTGTCATGGCAAAATCCTCTACACTGCTATTTGCTTTAAGCGTAGCAGCAAGTAACTCAATTACCATGAAGGTGGATCTTTTCTAACAAAAAACACAAAACGCCCCATGGTGAATGTCATTCACATGGCTGATATTTACGATATCCAGTTCTTTAACGGCCATGTTACCCACCGGCTTCAACTCCCCCAACAACGTCATATACCCAATTAACTTGAAGATGCATGATTGAACATCTGAAAGTTATCGTTAATACGAGACGTCAAAGACCCTGCGATCTCAGGAAGAGTCACAGTA
>NZ_MUFR01000037.1:0-35264 GCF_001996185.1 Salinivibrio costicola subsp. alcaliphilus | reverse complement strand
GTTATCAAAGGGGTAAAATTCCGAGATGGTGTTCGCGAGCCTGAGGGAGATCAGCAGGACACAGCTTTGGATGCCATACACCAGATTTGACCATAGCTCTTCGCTGATGCAACCGATAAATCAGCCAGTTAGTTGCCAACCGTGCACAAAAGTACTCTAAAGTAATAGCTGGCCCTCTTTAATTTAGCGACGAGACCTAATATGTCAGTAAAAAAACTTCTTGTTGGTCTAGTGATTGCCGCCATCGTCGCGCTCTGGTTTAGTTTCGACCTCGGCCAATGGCTCACGCTCGACAATGCGAAAGCGCAACAGGCGATACTCAACGATTACATCGTTCAGCATTTTACCCAAGCCAGCCTATTTTTCTTGCTTGGCTATATTGTGATGACTGCCCTATCACTCCCCGGTGCCGCGGTAGCGAGCTTATTGGGCGCCGCATTATTTGGGTTTTGGTGGGGGCTGGTTCTGATCTCTTTCGCCAGCTCTATTGGTGCCACACTCGCCTTTTTAGTCAGTCGTTTTTTGCTCCAAGACTGGGTACAAAATCGCTTCGGTCAAAAATTAGATGCCATTAACCGTGGCATTGAAAAAGATGGCCGCTTTTATCTGCTCACGCTACGCCTCATTCCCATTTTTCCCTTTTTCTTAATTAATCTAGTGATGGGGTTAACGCCCTTAAAAACGCGCACCTTCTACTGGGTCAGTCAGCTAGGCATGCTACCGGGGACAGCAGTGTACGTGAATGCAGGGACTCAACTCGCCCAAATCGACGCACTTGGCGATGTGGTGTCGCCTTCGGTGCTTGGATCGCTCGCATTACTCGGCCTGTTCCCGCTGCTAGCAAAATGGATCATGGCGTGGGTCACGCGTCGTAAACGCTATCAAGGTTGGCGCAAACCCCATCAGTTTGATCGCAATATGGTGGTAATTGGTGCCGGCGCAGGCGGACTGGTATCGAGTTATATCGCGGCAGTGGTGAAAGCAAAAGTCACGCTAGTTGAAAAAGGTTCGATGGGAGGTGATTGCCTAAACACCGGGTGTGTTCCCTCTAAAGCGCTGATACGTGCAGCGAAAACCATGCGAGAAATCGGCAAGGCCAAGGCGTTTGGTATTCATACCTAGGCGCCAGTCGTTGATTTTCCAGCGGTGATGGCGCGGGTAAAACAGGTGATTACCCACATTGAGCCCCATGATTCAGTCGAGCGTTACACCAAGCTCGGCGTGGAGTGCGTGCAAGGCGAAGCACACATCGTCTCGCCATGGGAAGTCGAGGTGAATGGCGAACGCCTCACTACCCGCAACATCGTGATAGCCACAGGCGCACGCCCCATGCTCCCTCCCATTCCCGGTTTGGCTGAGGTAACACATTACACCTCGGATACGATTTGGTCCCTGCCTGAACTGCCACCACGGTTATTGGTTTTGGGCGGGGGTCCCATTGGCGCAGAATTGGCACAAAGTTTTGCGTGTTTAGGCAGCCAAGTGACGCTGGCTGAAATGGCGGATCAATTGTTAAGCCGTGAAGATAAAGACGCTGCTCAACTGGTTGAAAGCGCACTAGAACGTGACGGTGTCACGGTTTTAACACAGCACAAGGTCAAAGCATTTGAACAACGTGGCAATGAGCAAATCGCCTTACTCGACGGCCCTGACGGTGAGAAAACCGTCACATTTGATGCGGTGCTGGTCGCGTTAGGACGCAGCGCCAACACCAAAGGCTTTGGTCTCGAAAAGCTCGATATTCCAGTGACCGAGCGTGGCACCATTCAGGTCAATGACTATTTACAAACTAATTACCCCAATATCTATGCAGTGGGTGATGTGGCAGGGCCCTTTCAGTTGACCCATGCCAGTGCCCATCAAGCGTGGTATGCCGCGGTCAATGCGTTATTTGGCCAATTTAAGCGTTTTAAAGCGGATTACTCGGTGATGCCAGCGGCAACATACACGCCCCCAGAAGTTGCACGTGTTGGGCTTAATGAAAAAGAAGCCAAAGCCAACCAACAAGACGTCGAAGTGACCTATTACGGCATTGATGACCTGGATCGCGCCATCGCCGATGGCAATGACCATGGCTTTATTAAAGTGCTGACACCAAAGGGAAAAGATACCATACTGGGAGTGACCATAGTGGGAGAACATGCCGGCGATTTATTGGCCGAGTTCACCTTAGCGATGCGCCATGGCTTGGGGCTGAACAAAATACTCGGCACCGTTCATCCTTATCCCACCATGAGTGAAGCGGTTAAATATACGGCGGGTATGTGGAAACAGGCGCATGCACCGGAGAAACTCCTACAGTGGGTCGAAAAATATCAACGCTGGATGCGTCATTAATCAATAAGGAAGAACAATGAAACAATGGATAGCGGCCCTAACGCTCGCAATCACCAGTGGCTATGCCTTGGCCACTCCCGCTGAGCAGGATTGGGCACAAGTCGAACAAGACGCGAACGGGCAAACCGTATATTTCAATGCCTGGGGCGGCAATCAGCAAATCAATGCTTATCTTCGTTGGGCTGGGCGTGAACTCAAACGTGAATACGGTGTGACCCTCAAACACGTTAAAGTGGCTGATATTGCAGAAACAGTGAATCGTTTATTGGCTGAAAAAACGGCGGGAAAAGATACCGGCGGCAGTGTCGATATGGTCTGGATTAATGGCGAGAACTTTAAATCGATGAAGGAAAACGGGTTACTTGAAGGCCCCTTTGTCGAGGCGCTGCCTAACTGGCAAATCGTTGATAAAACCTTGCCCGTGACAGAGGACTTTACTGAACCCACCAAAGGCTTGGAAGCACCATGGGGGGTCGGGCAACTGGTGTTTATTCACGATAAAAAAACACTCGCCAATCCTCCAAGCTCTTTTGCTGAATTGTTACAGCTCGCAAAAGCTAATCCCGGTCGGATCAGTTATCCGAAACCGCCCGAATTTCATGGCACCAGCTTTTTAAAAGCGGCATTGCTTGAGCTGACAAACAATCAACAGGCGTTGTATCAGCCTGTCGACAATGCAGACTTTGAGACCATAACTGCACCGCTATGGGACTATCTTGATGCGCTGCACCCAGTCGCTTGGCGTAATGGGGAGCAATTTCCCTCAGGCAGCGCACACACCATGCAGCTTGTCGATGACGGTGCGCTTTTAATCGGGATCGCTTTTAATCCCAATGCGGCAAAATCCGCCATCGCCTCAGGGACGTTAGCGCCAACGGCACGCGCCTTTGCTTTTGAGCAGGGGGCTTTATCTAATATCCATTTTCTGGCGATCCCCTACAATGCCAATGCAAAAGCCGGCGCCAAGATAGCGATCAACTTTTTGATGGGTGAGAAGTCGCAATTGCGCAAAGCTCAGACTGATATTTGGGGCGACCCACCGGTGGTTAAACTGCCTGACACCGCTAAAACGCGCCGTTTTCAGTCCCAGCCAGAGCCGCATCCCAGTTGGCAAACCGCTCTCGAAAGCGCTTGGCTTAAACGTTACGGACAATAAAAGAGACCGTCATGGCACGTTTGTTGTTTGCCATCACGCTGGCGGTGTGCTGCCTGCCCTTACTTCCTGGGCTGGGAGGCCTGTTAACCAGTGCATTTGCGTTTTTACCTGCTTTGGGGCTGGCTGAAGCCAGTCTCTCGGGTTGGCGTGAACTCATTGCCTGGCCAGGCTTATCTCACTCACTCTGGCTCACACTGCTCTCTGGACTAGCAAGTAGCTTATTGGCAGTGATGTTGAGCTTCGCTATTTTGCAAGCCACGTGGCAGACGCCCTTTTGGCAACGCATCGCGCGTAGCTTACCCGGTTTACTGGCCCTGCCCCATGTTGCATTTGCTATTGGACTGGTGTTGTTTTTGTCCCCTTCAGGGTGGCTATTTCGCCTGTCTAGCCCATTGACCGGAGACATGCCACCGACTTGGTCACTAATACAGGATCCGTATGTGCTGGGCTTAACCCTAGCCCTCACCCTGAAAGAAACGCCGTTTTTGCTTTTAATGAGCCTTTCTGTGCTAAGCCAAATTGATGTGCATCGCTTAACGATGGTCTCTGCCAGCCTCGGCTATGATCGCACCAGTACCTGGATCAAGGTGATTTTTCCACTTTGGTTCGCCAAAATGCGTTTTCCTATTTTTGCCGTGGTGGCCTATAGCCTCTCGGTCGTCGACGTAGCGATGATTTTAGGTCCAAACACGCCACCAACCTTTGCTGTGTTAGTTTGGCAGTGGTTTAACGACCCTGATCTTTCATTACTCCCCCGAGCGTCGGCAGGGGCTTTGGTCCTGTTTTTACTGTGTGCCTTGGTACTCATTGGTTATCGATTTTTCGAATGGTTGATTTGTGAGCGCTTTAATCGTTGGCAATTCACAGGAACACGTCGTGCTTGGTTACCAGGGAGACACCTCTGGTGGCCCGTCGTGATTGTTCCCTTGTTGGTAATCCCGGCTTTGTTCATTTGGTCGTTCGCCTTACGCTGGTCATTTCCCGATTGGCTCCCCAGCCGTTATGGGCTGCGCTTTTGGAATCAAGAGCTTGCTTACGTTGGGGCGTTAATTGGAAATAGTGTTTTACTGGCGTTGATCAGTGCGACAGTCGCCGTCATATTTGCCATGGGCTGCCTTGAGCGCGCGGTTTCTCCTCGTCAAGGAGCACTGCCTAAAGCCGTGATTGCCATTCCTCTTTTGGTACCTCAACTGTCTATTTTGTTTGGGATCCAAGTGGCTGTGTATAGTCTACCGGGACAATGGCATGTACCCGCGACTATTTGGGCGCATATCTTTTTTGCTTTTCCTTATGTTTATTTAGCATTAGATGGCCCGTGGCAACAGTTTGATCAACGGCTTATCCAAACGGCTCGCAGTTTAGGCGTCAGTGCGATGGCAGCCTGGCTGCGTATCAAACTTCCCTTACTGTTACCGGCGATTATTCTCGCCTGGGCAGTGGGCGCCAGTGTGAGCTTAGCCCAATATCTTCCTACGCAATTATTGGGGGCGGGTCGGATCAATACCCTAACAACCGAGGCAGTGAGCTTATCCAGTGGGTTGGATCGACGGATTAGCGGCCTATACGGCCTGATGCAAGCGCTGATCCCCTTACTGGTTTTCGTCCTGGCAACGTTTCTCAGTCGTGTCATGCAACGGCGACTGACACCTCATCAATCGGTTGCGACGCAACCAGGAGCAAATAATCATGACGCTGTGTGTCAATCAACTCAGCATAAACGCGCCTGATCAGTGTTTATTACACGATGTCTCTTTCAGCGTATCGCCTGGCGAGATCCTCACCGTGATGGGGCCGAGTGGCTGCGGAAAATCCAGTCTATTGAGCGTATTGGCGGGACACATCCAACCGCCAATACATTACAGCGGCCAACTGACCTTAAATGGTGAGCCTTTTGATCACTTACCGCCGGAGCAGCGCCGTATCGGGATTTTATTTCAAGATGATTTACTCTTCCCGCATCTCAACGTCTGGCAGAACTTGGCCTTTGCACTGCCCTCATCGATGAATAAAAAAGACAAATACAACCATACCCTGGCAGCACTCGACGCAATCCACCTCGCTGCACTGGCTAACTATGCACCGTCGCAACTATCGGGAGGACAACGTGCGCGTATCAGTGTACTACGCGCGTTACTCGCTAAGCCCGATGCGATTTTGTTGGATGAACCGTTCAGTAAGCTTGATAAGCCGCTACGCCGTGATTTTCGCGCTTTTGTGTTTGGACAAATTGAACAAAGGCAAATCCCGGCGGTGATTGTGACCCACGATAGCGAAGATATTGCGCATCCTGATCATCGCCTAGACTGGCCAATCCCAGAAACGCCCCTCACACCACAGGAGTACCCAGCCAATGCTTGATCGTTATGCGATTGCCGTGATCCGCTGGCCATTGAAACAAGCGGCGGTCCAACTCAGTCGGTGGGGAGCCAAACCTGACACGGTGACCTTGAGCGGGTTTTTTATTGGCTTACTGGCGCTGCCCGCTCTGGCGCTTCAAGCCTATGGGCTTGCGCTTAGCTTTATTGTGATTAATCGGCTTTTTGATGGCCTTGACGGTGCGATCGCGCGCGAGCAGGGCCTCAGTGATGCGGGAGGCTTTTTGGACATCACACTTGATTTTATTTTCTACGCATCCATTCCGTTGGGCTTTGCGCTCGCGGACCCAGCCAATAATGCGATAGCGGCAAGCTTTTTACTTTTTTGTTTTATGGGCACCGGGGCCAGCTTTTTAGCCTTTGCGACAATGGCAAGCAAGCATCAAATCGACAACCCCGTGTACGCAAACAAATCCTTGTATTACATCGGGGGGATCACCGAAGGCACCGAGACCATTGCCAGCTTTGTCTTGATGTGTCTTTTCCCGTCTTACATGGCGTGGATTGCTTGGGTATTTGGCATCGCGTGCTTGGTCACCGCTTCCAGTCGCGTCTGGGCTGGATACCATACGCTACGTGACATTGAAGGACGCTAGCAACGCTATCTCATGCGCGCTCACGTTATAGCCACTGCTGCTGTAATTGCTCTTTATCACCCAAATAATCGAGCAGCCAGCTTATCGGTGGCGATTCTTTATCTGAACGCCAAGCAATACAACATGGGCTGCTTAAAAGCGGATCCGCAAGCGTTAGCTCCACCAGCTCACCTCGAGCGATAGCCTCTTCGGCCATGTGAGAAGGCATCACACCAATGCCCAAACCGGTCTTAAAACATTGCATGGCACTGTGCCAATTCGGCACCGTTAGACGACGCTGGTTGTCCAATAGCCAAGTGGTACGGCGCGGCAAACGGCGCGAGGTGTCCTCTAAACAAATGGCGGGATACGCTGCGAGCTGATCGTTGTCTAGCGGTTGTTCGCACTGCATGAGTGGATGCGATGGACTGACAACAAACCGCCAACGCAAGGTGCCCATTTCTCGATAACGAAACGCACCACTGACGGGGACGGCGGCGGTCGCACCAATCGCGATATCTGCTCGATCATCGGCAAGTGCATCCCATACGCCATTGAACACTTCCATGGTCAGTAACAGTTCCACATCAGGAAACGCATCATAGAAGTCGCGCACGAGTGTGTTGACACTGTCTTCACGCACCACATTGTCGAGTGCAAGTGAGACACTTTGCGCCCATCCATTCGCAACCCGTTGTGTTTGTTGACGAATATTAGCCATCGCTTTCAGCATTTCGCGTGATTGTTCAACAAAGTATTCCCCAGCAGGCGTCAGCTTTACTTGGCGATGAAGACGTTCGAACAGTACCACCGCCAATTTGTCCTCTATTTGCCGCACTGTATAGCTCACCGCACTGGGTACTTTATGAAGCTCTGCGGCCGCGCCTGAAAAGCTGCCTCGGCGCGCGACCACCTCAATCACCTGAAAATCTTGGTAAGAAAACATTCACATCAAATTTTTTGAAAGGTATGTTCAAATCATACCGTTTCACAGCATGGATTGTTAGTCATAAACTGCTCGTTACATTAATCTTTGTATCAAGAGATAAAAAATGAACAAACAAGTGCCATTTATCACGCTATTTTGGCTTGCAGGGCTCAGTATGCTGGGTTTCTTAGCCACCGACATGTATTTGCCCGCTTTTGAGGCCATGCAAATCGATTTTGCGACATCGTCGGCGAATATCGGTTTAACCTTGAGTATCTTTTTGCTTGGTATGGCCTGTGGTCAACTCGTTTATGGCCCCCTTTCCGACCGCATTGGCCGTAAACCTGCACTGTTAATTGGCTTAAGTCTCTATAGCGTTGCGACCGTGGTATGTCTGTTTGCAGATAATATTTATCTGTTACTCGGTGCGCGCCTTGTTCAAGCGTTGGGCGCATGCAGCGCGATTGTGATTTGGCAAGCGGTGGTGATTGATCGCTACGAAGGCAAGTTGGGGCAAAAAATGTTCGCGACCATTATGCCGCTCGTTGCGCTATCGCCGGCATTAGCCCCTCTACTGGGCGCCTATTTACTTCAGCATTTTGATTGGCGCAGTATTTTTGTGGTTTTATTTGCCCTAGGGGTCGTTTTTATTGCACTGACTCTACGAGAGAAAGAAAGCTTAACTAAGCCAGCACAAGATACTAAAATTATTGATAAACTGAAGACTGATTATCAGCAAGTTTTTAAATCAAAAAAGTTCATCGGAAATATGCTTATCTTTGCTGGTTGCTCGGCCGCTTTCTTTGCCTATTTGACTGGATCGCCGTTTATCATGTCAGCGATGGGCTACACAGAATCCGATATTGGCCTGAGCTATATTCCACAAACAATCGCGTTTGTTGTCGGCGGATATGCCTGTCGTTATGCACTGAATAAACTGAAAGATCACAGCATCCTTCCTTGGTTACTGAAACTGTTTGTCGCCAGTGTGGTGGTGATCTTTTTAATTAGCTGGCGCACTGATGTCACTAATATTTGGGCAATCTTGGGGCCATTCTGCTTTTTGGCAGCGGCCAATGGTGCCATTTATCCACTCGTGGTAAACCGAGCCTTAGAAGATTTTAAATCATGTAGCGCGACAGCGGCGGGCCTGCTCAACTTCTTACAGATGATTATCTGCTTTGTCGCGAGCGCCTTGGTCTCTGCGTTTGCCGCCTCAGGATTGTTCGCGGTCACGACCGTGATGCTATCAACCTGCGCGGTGGTGATTATCGGCTTTGGTTTAGTCTGGCATGCCAACCGTCAAGCGCAGACGCTAGCAACGGCATAAATGACTCGCTCGCTTCTCACAACGTAAAAAGGCGCCATAAAGCGCCTTTTTCTTGTTGAGTCTCGCTCACACAGATGCTGCAATCAACTGAGCCAGTGTTCGTTCAAACGTTTGCATCACAATGTATGTTTAGTCCAATACTAAGAGTATGTTTAGTCCAACACTAAGCTGCCATTGTCATCAAACTGCCAAGCCTCTCCATAGGCAACTTCCCACAAATAGTTGTCAGGGTCAGCAAAGTAACCACTATAGCCGCCCCAAAAAACATCTTGAGCAGGTTTGACAATTCGACCGCCGCATTCTTTAGCCAGCGCAAGCACCTCATCGACCTCTTCTTTTGAACGCGTGTTATGCGCAAGCGTGATCCCACTGAAACCAGCGTCACTAACAGGCATACCGGACTTTATGTCATCGGCTAAAGCGTCGATTGCATATAACGCTAAACGCGTTCCCGCTGTACTAAAAAACACTATCCCTTCTTCGGGGTGATTATGGGTCGGAAACCCTAGTTGGCGATAAAATTCATACGAACGTGATAAATCGGCAACTCCCAATGTAATGATGCTAATCCTTGCTTCCATACTTCCTCCGTGGTGTTGATTCTAGCTTACATCTTTGGGTAACTACGCGGTGTTAAGTTGCACATGGTTTGCTATATTTTTCAGTGAGATCCCTGCCGCTGATAAGCGTGATTGGATCGCCATTAACGCCACATTGTATTCATGACTGTTTTTAAAATCTGCGATCCTTTGCCGATCCGTAAACATCAAACGGATCATCACACTTTGCGGAAAACGTTGATAATTCACTTCATGCGTTAGCCATTCAAAACCATCGACCTGTTTCATGGTCTGCTCACACACCTCAGTCAGTGCTTCGCGGATAGCATTGTCGTATTTTTTATCGGTTTTTCGCATTATTATCTCTTTTTGGTCTTCAGAAGATTGTTTGTCGCCATCGGATTACCCAGTTTAATCACTCGAAACTGGCTGCTTAGGATCAGTACGGGCGTGGTCAACAAAAATCAGTTCTTCCGTGGCAAAGCCTCGCTGTTTGGCTTCAGAGATAAAACGTTCTTTGACAGACTCAGGTACGGTCGGCGTGCGAGAGAGCAGCCAAAGATAGTCATGATCAGGGCCTGAAATAAAGGCATACTGGTAGTCATCATCTAACTCAAACACTACATAAGAACCATAGAAAGGCCCAAAGAACGAAACCTTCAGATACGCCGTCTTATCATTTTCAACGAAGTACGCTTTACCCTCTGCTTCTTGCCATTTGCCCTCTTCGCGGCTAAAGCCTCGGTTGATTACTTTGACGCCACCGTCTTCACGCAACGAGTAAGTTGCCGTCACATCGGATAAGCCACGCTCAAACGAGTGATCAAGTCTTGCCACTTCGTGCCATGTTCCCAAATAACGGTTGAGGTCAAAATTGGTTACCGGCGTCACATCTTTAGGCATACCAAGGCAGCCGGTTAATATCGTCGATAACAGAAACACGAATCCTAATCTTAATCTCATCACTCACTCCTTGCCGGATGGCACGAATCTAGTGCACCGCCAAACTGGCCATGGCGGTGGCCCTATCTTTAAATTGCATTTTTCTCACACAGCATTGACCCAGCTGCGCATAATGCGCTTGGATATGTGTCACGAGCTGAACAAGCGGCATGGTCTGCCCGCTTGGCTGCCAGTGCTGACCACCGTCTTGACTCAACCAGCAAACGCCTTGGCTATCAACCAACCGATCGTCTTCCGTGATCAGGTTTTCACTCAGTCGACCGAGCGACGCCGAGTCTGGCGCGTATGATAGTTCGTCATCCCCTTGCCAAATCAGTAGCGCAGGATAGTTGATATACGTGGTCATGACTTGGGCTTAAATATATCAAGTTTGAGTGCCACTGACTTCCCTAACCAACCCACATGATCGGTATGATCAATGTAATCATCGCCCGTCACGCCATGCAAAAAGACGGTTAAATCGCCCCGATGCGCTTCAAGCCATGCCATCACCTCATCGAACGCGGCGTTGTCAAAGGCGATCTGAAAACTCCACTTTGGGTGTGGACCGACGCATTTGCGATGAAAACGGCCAAGGTCGATAGGCAGTAACGATGCAGCGGCCGATTGATAGATAACATCCGCCTGCGCTTCGGTGTCGGCTTCGTAGTAGACATGGGCATGGTAAGCCTGGTGAACATTGGCAAAAGAGTGATTAGAAGACATAAGCATCATTTGATTGAATACAATGGAATTGAGAATAGTTTACTCCAAGCATCCGGTGATAAACAGGCTCAGTCTGTAAGGTAATTCGAATAGGCACTGATGTGTTTGCTAACGTTTACGCGTGTTATGCTGTGATTGAAATATAATACAACGATTAAAGGAGTCATCATGATTCAGCAAGGACAATCTCTACCGAGCGCTACCCTCAGTGAACTCACCGCTGAGGGCATGCAAACCCACGACATCCCTGCCCTTTTCGCCAACAAGAAGGTTGTGCTGTTCGCGGTGCCGGGGGCCTTTACCCCAACCTGTTCAGAGTCGCACTTACCGGGTTTTGTGGTGAAAGCGGATGAGATTAAAGCAAAAGGCGTCGATATGATTGCCTGCGTATCGGTTAACGATGCCTTTGTGATGCAGGCTTGGGGCGAGACACAAAATGCTAATCAGATTCATATGCTGGCCGACGGTGATGCGAGCTTTACCAAGGCGCTTGGGCTAGAGATGGATTCAGGTAAGTTTGGCGGTGTTCGCTCACAGCGCTATGCCATGATCATTGAAAATGGCACCGTCACCCAGCTTAATGTTGAGCCGCCGAAAAGCTTTGACGTTTCCAGTGCTGAAGCCGTACTCAAGCAGCTATAGGTTTGCCAGATGTTAGGCGATAACTCGCCCAACTGACGGCCTGAACGTGACTTAATAAGCGGTGACGGGATGACGCCACCGCTTTTTTATTACACTGACTTTTCACTCACGTTACGACGCAGTACATATTTTTGCACTTTCCCTGTCGACGTTTTTGGGAGTGTTGTAAAGATCACTTTTTTAGGCGCTTTAAAGTGCGCCATTTGGTCACGACAGAAAGCAATAATGTCTGCTTCGGTCACGGCTGATGCTTCGGTCGTTTTGACAAACGCACAGGGAACCTCACCCCATTTTTCATCGGGCATCGCTATCACCGCGACTTCATCAATCTCGGGGTGACGATACAAGACATCTTCAATTTCAATGCTGGAAATATTCTCTCCACCACTAATAATGATATCTTTCAGTCTATCTTTGATTTCGATGTAATTATCGGCATGCCACACCGCTAAATCGCCAGTGCGAAACCAGCCGTTACTCATGGCATCTTCCGTCGCGCTGGGGTTCTTTAAGTAGCCTTTCATTACGATGTTACCGCGGACAAAAATCTCGCCGAGTGTGCCACCATCTTTTGCAACCGGTTTAAACGTCACCGGATCGGCGACCATCAGATCCCCTTGCATCGGCGCGCGTACGCCTTGGCGCGCTTTCATCCGCGCTTTTTCTTGTTGGGAGAGGTGATCCCAATGATGCTGCCAATCACACACCACGCAAGGACCGTAGGTTTCGGTGAGCCCATAAACATGGGTCACAGCAATGCCCATCGCTTCCATGCCCTCAATCACAGAGGCAGGTGGCGCGGCGCCTGCGGTCATGACCTTGATGGTATGCTTAATGCCAGATTTTAACGCCGGATCAGCACTGTTGATCATATTAAGAACAATGGGCGCACCGCAGAAATGAGTGACCTTATGGGTTTTTATCGCATCAAAGATAGGCTCGGCCCGCACATGCCGTAGGCTGACACTCACCCCCGCCGTTGCGGCCACCGTCCATGGGAAACACCAACCATTACAGTGGAACATGGGTAGCGTCCAAAGATACACTGGATGGGAATCCATGTTCCATGACAACACATTACTTACCGCATTCAGATGGGCGCCACGGTGATGATACACCACCCCTTTGGGGTTGCCGGTTGTGCCTGAGGTGTAATTAAGTGAAATGGCCTGCCATTCATCGTCTGGCAATGCGTACTGATAATCACCATCCCCTTTTGCTAAAAACGTCTCGTAGGTAGTTTCACTGATGCATTCGCCATGCGGATACAAGGGATCATCAATCGCAATCACTAACGGACGGTGTTTAATCATCTTCAACGCCCGCTTAGCCACTTCCGTCATTTCCTTGTCGACGATAAACACTTTGCTTTCCGCGTGTTCAAGGATAAAGGCGACGGTTTCCGCTTCTAACCGAGTATTAATGGTATTGAGTACGGCGCCTGTCATCGGCACACTAAAATGCAACTCAAAGACTTCAGGCAGGTTGGGAGCCATCACCGATACCGTATCACCCAGCCCAATGCCGGCTTGAGTCAATGCCGACGCAAATTGACGACAACGCTGATCGACTTGCTGCCAACTCCAACATAAATGGCCATGAACGCTGGCCGGATAATCTGGATAGACGCTGGCGGCCCGCTCAAGGAAAGAAAGCGGGCTCAGTGTTTGATAATTGGCTGGACTTTTGTCCAAGCCAAGATCGTAGATATTATTAGATGACATAACGCACTCCTTGCTGACTGTGTCTAGATAACTAGATCACGTTAGCATGTCATCGAACATGCGCTATTCAACTTAAGTCGATATGGCGGCGACAACACAAAAAGGCCCAGCGATGCTGAGCCTCTGTAATTAATGATGCGGGAAGTTAGAAGTGTAATGACGCGCCGAGGACGACTTTGCGCTCTTCGCCCAACGTGGTTTTATTTTGTACACCACCGGCGAGATAGCTTTCGTTGAAGAGGTTTTTCACATTCACCGTGAGTTTTAGATCAGATCGTTCACTGGTTTGTACCGTGTGGCCGACACCTGCATTCACTGTAGTGTAACCTGGCTTATGATAGGTATTTTTAGTATCGCCATAACGATCACCGACGTAACGCGCACCCACGTTCACATAGGTTTGGTTATCGACATCATAGCGAGACCAAATACTGGCGCCCCACTCGGGTGTATCAGCAGGCTGTTTACCGTCATGCTGAGGGTCAAACGGATCTTCGGTCCGTGCATGCAAGTAGGTTGCAGAGCTATGCAGTGACCAGCTATCGGTCACCTGGCCGGCAAGGCTGACTTCAACCCCTTTATGCGTTTGTTTACCTAATTGTGTGGTGCGTGCGTTATAATCGTCTGATCCGGTGATCGCTTCTTTAACCACCTTATTTTCTTGCTCAATTTGGAACACGGCCGCGCTAAACAAAGCTTGGTCGTTTAGCAACGTTTGCTTGTAACCGAGCTCGTACAACTTACCTTTTACCGGATCCAGCGCCATGCCGTTATTAATATCGGTATCACTATCAACCGGGTTTTTCGGCTCAAAGCTCTCGGAATAAGTGACGTACAGGGTTTGTTCGGGGGCTGGGTGATACATCACCGCCGCTTTCGGTAGCAAGTTATAGTAAGTATCGGTTTCGTTTTCTTCGCGATCGTAGCGAAGCCCTGCAAGCAGCTGCCACTGCGGATTCAATGTCATTAAGTCTTGCGCATAAAAGCCAATTGAATCAGTAGGTTCAGGATCACGCGGAGTTGCTGTGCCATACTGGATGTCCGGCTCTGGATACGTACCACCAATCACGGCGGTTTGGTTTTTCTCCATCACACGCTGACCGACATAGTCATTACGCAGCGCGTTGGAGCCAATCAGCACTTGGTGATCGATATTCCCGAACTGAAATGCACCGGTGACATCAATATAAGCCGTATCTAGTACCCAATTGTCGTGACGGTCCATGGCAAAGTATTTGAACGATTGGGTATTGGCGTCATAGGTTTCACGCTGTCCGAATCCTTCATGGTAATGACGTTTGTAGTCTTGGCGATTGTAGCCTGCTTTGACTTTCCAATCCGGCGTTAATTGGCTAACGAGATCAAGACCATAGTTCTCGACATCAATGTCCATGAACGACCAAGGCGCTTCCCAGATAAATTGGCTACCCAGTTGCGGTTTACCATTAATAATGTTGGCGCCGTTATCGCTGTTACTGTCATCAACCACGCGATCATAATGAAGAGAAAGTTGGGTATCGGGGGTGATGTCATAGTCAAGCATCAAGCCTGCGACTTGGCGATCGAGCTCAGGTTCACTGCCATCTACATAGCGACGTGATGAGCCCTCGCTTTGTTTCGACAGCACCACACGCCCGCGCAAGGTGCCGCTTTCGTTTAAGGAGCCAGAAGCGTCTGCCACTGTGTGTTGATAATCATCGCTGCCAAGTTTTTGGCTTATCGAGGCTTGAAACGCCGCGGTCGGACGTTTGGTGACCATATTCACCAGACCGCCCGGTGCGGACTTACCGTAGAGTAAACCGGCTGGGCCTTTTAGTACCTCAACGCGCTCCATCAGCTCTACAGGATGGCGGTAATAAGACCACTGCTGCTGACCATTACGCAGGTAGCCTGTTCCGGTATCAAGTTCAAAACCGCGAAGCATGAAAATCTCACGATTACGGTCCGTACCGCCCACACCAATGCTGGCGTCATTCACCAACACATCCCCTAACGTCGTGGCGTTTTGCTCTTGAATCAAGGTTTGATCCATGACCGCCACTTGACCGGCTGTTTCGAGTTGACTGACATCCATACGCATTGCAGTTTCATTGCTATTGGCTTTAAAACGGGCCTGCTGGCCTTCAATAACGTAAATTTCATCAACCTGTTCCGTGGTGTTGGTCGCTGCTGTACTGGCTAGGGGTGACAGAGCGACAGCCACAAAAACGGCAAGGGGGTGTTTCTTCAACATGAGACTTCCTGTAGCTAACGATTATTTGAACACACCGGAACATAAACAATAACTAGTCTCATTTCTATTTATTTTCAAAATCAGGGAACTGTTTGCTTTTATTTTAGTCAGCGAAGGCATCAAAACGGATGAAAACAGGTGGGTTTGATGCTGAGTTGCAACGATTCCTTCTTATAGACCAAGGTTTATGACTCTAGCCTGAACAGCTCCACAAAATCATCAATTTACTCCCAACCAATGAACCAAACAGTGATATGGTTTGTATTAGTCAATTCGACGTACCGTTGTAAGGTAAGCCTACCTTTTTGCGTTTGCGTTTTATGCGCTGACCACGGTCGGTGATGGATTTTTTTCAGGGACTTTTTATGACAAAGCGTTTAATTCTGATGTTAGTCGCGTGTGCGCTCGTATTTGGTGGGATTTTTGCCTACAAAATGGTAGGTGATCATTTTATGAATCAATTTTTTGACAATATGCCTGCCCCGACGGCGACTGTCACAGCCACCACAGTGTCGACGCACCCATGGCGTGAACAACAAACTACCATTGGTAGTTTTGCCGCGATTAATGAAACCCAGTTGACCACCGAAGCAAACGGCATTGTCGATGATATTTTCTTTGATAATGCGACCCCAGTAAAAAAAGGGCAACGGCTGCTGACACTCGATGCCAGTGTTGATCAAGCAGAGTTGCGCCGACTCGAATCTGTGGCTGAACTAGCACAATTAGAGATGCGACGTTACCAACGCCTTTACAGAGATAAAAACGTATCAGAGTCGGAACTCAAACGTAAAGAAAGTGAGGCTAAACAAGCAAATGCAGCAGTTGATAGCCAACAAGCGCGCATTGCACAAAAGTCGCTAACCGCCCCTTTCGATGGCATTATTGGCATCCGTAAAGTCAGTCTTGGTCAATTAATTGCTCCAGGTTCAGTGGTCGCAACCCTGACCTCAGTGAATCCGATTCATCTTAATTTTACCCTGCCCGAGCAACAGCTTAGTACCCTGCAAGATGGCCAAACAGTCTCAGCGACTATCACGGCGCGACCTGAACAAACGTTTACTGGCACAGTCACCGCTATTTCTCCTGTCGTTACCCAATCGAGCCGCAGTGTTGACATTCAGGCCACCTTTGACAATCCAGACGCCATTTTACGCTCGGGCATGTTTGCACGCGTGAGTCTTGATCAAGGTGAAGAAACGCAAAATGTCTTACTGGCGCCACAAACCGCGATTCAATTTAACCCCTATGGCAACGCCGTTTTCGTGATCCAAGAACAAGATGATGCACTGACGGTGCAACAGCGTTTTGTTCAAACCGGCGCACGCCGCGGTGACATGATTGTGATAGAGGATGGCCTGGAAAGCGGCGATCGCATCGTGACTTCCGGACTGCTCAAGCTGCGCAACGGCAGTAACGTGAAGATCAGTGATAATCCGCGTGTTCAGCCCAGCGAAGATCTTGATCCCAACGTTGTGAATCAATAGGAGCTATTCGATGCGATTTACCGACGTATTTATCAAGAAACCCGTATTAGCGTCCGTCGATAGCCTGTTCATTATCTTGCTAGGTTTACGCGCCATCACCGACATGAATGTGCGCCAGTTCCCGGAAATTAAGAATGCGGTTATCAGCGTGTCGACCACCTATATCGGTGCAGATGCCGATTTGATTCAAGGATTTATTACCACACCGCTGGAGCGTGAAATTGCCGCATCAGAAGGGATTGATTACTTGGTTTCGACGTCGACGGCAGGCGTCAGCACTATCGAGGCCTATTTGCGTCTTGATTACGACCCTAATGAAGCACTCACGCAAATTGCCGCACAGGTCAACAAGGTACGGTCTGAGCTGCCTGAAGATGCGCGTGAACCCGTGGTCACCTTGCAAGTCGGTGAAACCGTGGCGGCGATGTATCTCGCCTTTTACTCTGAGGTACTCAGTGATAACCAAATTACCGACTACTTGGTGCGTGTGGTTGAGCCGCAACTTTCTACGATTCCCGGCGTACAACGCGCCAATGTACTCGGTGCTAGCAGCTTTGCGATGCGGGTTTGGCTCGATTCGGTCAAGCTCGCTGCATACGATCTTACCGGCACGGATGTCGTTGCTGCACTGCGCAATAATAATGTTCTGGCAACGCTTGGACGCACCAAAGGCCAAGATGTCGCGATAGATTTAAACGCTGCCACAGACATTCATGACGTCAGACAATTTGAAGATCTGGTGATCAGCAGCGATGGCCAATCGGTAGTACGTTTAGAGGATGTCGCGACGGTTGAATTAGGTGCAGAAAGTTATCAAACGTCCGTTAACTTTAACGGATTAGATGCCACCTTTATCGGCATTGAAGTGTCCCCGGATGCCAATGCCCTTGATGTTATTGAATCAGTCAATGAGGTTTGGGACGCGGATATTATCCCCCAACTACCGCAAGGCTTATCAGCCTATATCGCTTATGATTCCACCGAGTATATTGATAATGCCATTGATGAGGTGGTGATATCGATTATTCTCGCCCTAGCGATTGTGGTCTTCGTTATTTATGGCTTTTTAGGATCATTGCGCTCGGTGATTATTCCGGCGGTCGCCATTCCGGTGTCATTAATCGGCACCTTCTTCTTGATGTTTCTATTAGGCTTTTCCATCAACCTGCTCACCTTGTTGGCAATGGTTCTCGCGATTGGCGTGGTGGTCGATGATGCGATTATCATGCTGGAGAATGTCCACCGCCATATTGAAGAAGGAAAGAGTCGAACAGAGGCCGCTATTGAGGGGGCGCGTGAGCTAGCTTGGCCGATTATTACCATGTCGACGACGCTCGTCGCGGTATTCTTGCCCATTGGCTTTGTCGGGGGGTTAACCGGTGTCTTGTTTGTCGAATTTGCGTTTACCCTCGCCGCCTCGGTGATTTTGTCGGGAGTGGTCGCACTAACACTTTCACCGATGATGTGTGCCTATGTACTCAAACCTTATCAAGCCGATAAAGCGGCGAAAGAGAATTCTCTTGAACATTGGTTAGATAAACAATTTGATCGTTTATACCGTCGCTATAAACGTACCCTACATAGTTTGCTAAATACTAACGGCGTTGTGCTTACTTTTGGCGCAATTGTGTTGGTATCTTGCTACTTTTTGTTTATCACCAGCCCCTCTGAATTAGAACCGGCAGAGGATCAAGGGTTCGTCTTCTCTATTTTGGAGGCCGATAGCCAAACCACACTGGACGCGCTATCTGCCAGCACAGACGAGTTAAACCGGCTCATTGACGATGTGCCAGAAATTGATAATGTCTTTATTATTAATGGCTCAGGCGGCACCAATAATGCCATCGCTGGTATTGTGCTTGCCCCTTGGGATGAGCGTGAGCGCAGTACCCAAGCCATCTTAGAAAACGAGATTCAGCCCTTTATGGAGAGCCAGCCAGGCTTAAGTAGCTTTGCATTGGTGCCACCTTCATTACCGTCTCCAGGCGGAGGGACTCCGGTCGAGTTTATTATTGGCTCAACCCAGCCTTATGAAGCCATCAATGAAGTCGCCAATAATATTGTTGGTAAAGCGATGCAAAGTGGGCGATTTATCTTTGTGGATACCGATCTAAGTATCGACCGTCCAAAGCAAACGGTCAACATCGACCGTGAAAAGGCCGCCTTGATGGGTGTGAGCATGCAACAGCTCGCGGCCGACATGGGCTCACTGTTATCCGGCGCCGACGCTGGACGGTTTTCACTGGATAACCGCTCATACCGTGTAATCCCACAAGTCGCGCGTAGTGAGCGTCTTACGCCAGATCAACTGCGTCAGTTTTATACCCGCAACCAAGAAGGTGAGCTGATCCAACTTTCGACCTTAGTGACCTTGGAAGAAAGCGTTCAGCCACAAGCGCTGCGAGGCTTTCAACAACTCAATGCGGTTAAAATCTCGGGCGTCCCACGTCCAGGTGTCCCCTTAGGCGAAGCGCTAGGTGTATTACAAGAGATCGCCGCGACCGAATTACCGGCTGGATTCAGTGTCGATTATGCAGGGCAATCGCGGCAATTTATGAGCGAAGGCCAACAACTGGTGGTCACCTTCTTCTTTGCCCTGGTGGTGATTTTCTTAATCTTGGCGGCGCAGTTTGAGTCGTTTAAAAACGCGATCATTATTTTGGTCACGGTCCCCATGAGTGTGTGTGGGGCGTTGATATTTATCAGCCTTGGTTTTACCACGCTGAATATCTATACCCAAGTCGGTTTGCTCACCTTGGTGGGGCTAATTGCAAAACATGGTATCTTAATCGTCGAGTTCGCCAATCAGTTACAGCAAGATGGGCGCACGAAACGCGAGGCGATTGAAGAAGCGACAGCGATCCGTTTACGCCCTATCTTGATGACAACGGCCGCGACGGTTCTCGCCATGATCCCGCTCTTGATTGCCTCAGGAGCCGGTGCAGGCGCGCGTTTTGCCATGGGGTTAGTGATTGCCAGTGGGATGACACTGGGCACCTTGTTCACCCTGTTCGTGGTACCCGCGATGTACTTGTTCTTAGCCAAAGCGATTACGCCGACGCCAACTGAACATATGGTATCAACGGAAACAAACCACGACGCCTAACCTTCCCACATCAGGCCACAGCGCAAAACACTGTGGCCTGATTTCATTATCCAACAAACCGCGCGAGCACGAACTCCACCAGCAACCGCACCCGCAGCGGTACGTGCTCCCGATCGCGATACAACAAAAACAGCGTTCGTGCTTGGCTCCGCCATGATGGCAACACCCGTTGTAGCGCTCCTTGTTCAATCAACGGTAATGCGGAGTAGTCAGGAATGTAGCCCATCCCAAAGCCTGCCTGCACGGCATGGGTCAGCATTTGAATTTCGTCAACTTCAGCCCGAATACCCGTCGTGGCTTGATAGTCATAAGCGTCACCGGTTGTGTCGTGCTCTAGCTGCCAAACGGTCATTGGGTGACACAGCACGACAGGTTTGCCCACCAGCTCTTTTGGTGATTGAAGCTGACCATAATCACTACCTGGACTCGCGCAGACAATAAAGTGAATATCGGTTAATGGCCGTGCGATCCAATCTTCCACGACCGGATTACCGACCCGAAACACCACATCCATTCCTTCGCCTTCAATATCAACCAGTGTGTTAGAAAAACTCAGATCAAGCTGAATCTCTGGGTAGGCGCGCATAAAATCAAACAAAACAGCGCGTAAAAACTGTTTACCGGCATTAATAGGGGCGCTAACACGGATCTTACCTTTAGGATGCTGCTTTTCGCTCAAGAGTTCATCACTGACCGCGTTCAGTTCATCAAAAAGACTCGCAGCGCGTTCGAAATAGCGATGACCCGTTTGCGTGAGCGAGATACGATGGGCATCACGGTTGAGTAACCGCAAGGCCAGATCCTGCTCAAGTTGACGAATTCGCCGGCTTAAGGTCGATTGAGGCATCGACAGCTGTTGCGCTGCGGCTTTAAAGCTGCCTAACTGGGCAACAGTACAAAAGTAACGTAAATCGTCTAGCGAATAGTTAAGTTTCATTATTGGCATTTACCGTTCTGATATTGCCGGTTTATTCAAATTTTGAAACTTATACACTAGCGCACATCGTTTAATAAGTCAGGTATTGATATGAATACAACGTCGATTTGGAAAGCCATCGCCCTACTCATTTTATGTGCGTTTTTTTGGGGCAGCACCTTTCCCATCGGTAAGGATGCTTTGAATGAGGTCAGTGCACTCACGCTTGTTTTTTGGCGATTTGGGATCGCGGCCATTTGTCTGGCTCTGTATCTCAAAGCAACCCGAGCCAAGATCCCCCATCTCAGTGGCAAACAATGGCTATGGGCAACTACCGTCAGTGCTGTAGGCATTGGAGGGTTAAATCTTTGCTTGTTTACCGGGCTTGAATATACCCAAGCCACCAACGGCTCATTAATTATGGCGCTCAGCCCGTTAGTCACCTCTTTCATTGCCTGCGTAGCAATACGCGCACTTCCGCGCAAAGGGCAAGTTTTCAGTTTGGTGGTCAGTTTATCGGGGGTATTATTGGTGATCACCGACGGACAGTGGGATGTTTTACGCAACCTCAACTTTAATCAAGGCGATCAGATGATTTTCACCGGCATGTTCGCGTGGAGTGCCTATACCTTTTTCAGCCAAGGGATTGGTCGTTGGATGCCTGTCATCCCCTATACCTTTTTGGGTATGCTCAGTGGCGCCACGGTCATCGGCGTGATGTGTGCGATGACACCTAATGTACATCCCTTTGGTGAGGTGATAACCGCCAGCCCAATCACGGTTTCAGAGTTACTTTATATCGGTGTGCTAGGCACCGTCGCGGGCTATTTGCTCTGGCTTAACGGTGTACGCCACCTTGGCTCAGCCAATGCTGCCCTATTCTTTAACTTTGTACCGGTGTTTGCAGTACTCACCGCGTTCTTGATGGGACAAGCGGTCAGCCAAATCCAAGTTTTAGGGATTGCGATTGTTGTTGCCGGCTTGCTGTTGCCTCGCTTACCCCATCCTGGTCGCTGGCGACTTGCGCTGTCACGCTCAGCTTAAACGCCATTAAATAAAGCAATAGCCTTTGCCGTGGTCGGTTTGCAAGCGCTCAGGCGGCAGTCCAGCGTCAGCGAGTTTTTTCCGAACACGGCTTAAATGCATATCGAGACTGCGATCATCAGGCGTAAACGTTTTTTTAAGCACCTGACGATAAAGGAGTGACTTACTCAACGTAGTATCTTTATGCTGCGCAAGAAGCCACAAGAGTTCGAATTGTATGGGTGTTAATTTGACCGCTTGGTCATCCACTCTGACTTGGTGTGTGTCTTGGTGCATCCAGAGATTATCAACTTGCAGCTGGCCTGATGACTCTTTGATCACCACCACCGCATGGCGGCGATGCATCGCAATCGCGGTGCGCAGCATACACTCATCAATATCAATAGGGGCAGATAGCACATCTTCCGCCCCGGCATTCAGCGCGGCCACGCGATCAGCCGCCGCTTGACTTGCCATTAAAGCAATAAACGGGCACTGCTCGCTCAACCAGCGCAAGGTTGTCATTTGCGTCTCTCCCTCAGGCACCCAGCTAATCAATTGCACAGCATCCCAATCGGGCATTGGATCATCAGGGCCAATCACAGTCACATCGCAGCCGTGATCTCGCAGCCGAGCTTCGAGTAGCGCGATAAATGACTGATCTTCTGGGCCGCGCACGACAATGGCGGGCTTAGTTTTGGAGAAAAACGCCTGGTGCATCAGTGGTCCTATCTAAACGTTCACGTCACATCAATGGCTGAACCCTATTTATCGTCATTGTCACTCAAAAAAGGATTCGCCAAGCTATTCATTGTCTTACAGTATTAGCCTGTAAAGCAAACGGGTTTACGTCGACTTAAGCGTTTTCGATCCCTCATAGCGTGGGAATGATGACAAACTCAGCAGCCGACCACTAAAAGCGATCGACACGATACGGATGCATATCAATATCCGTGTGTTCCTCATCTATCATTTGTCCCAACAATTTTCCGGTCACGGGGCCCAAGGTAAAACCTTGATGACCATGACCGCATGCCAACCACAATCCCTTTTGGTCTGGCGCCGGGCCGATCATGGGCTTCATATCGGGTAGGCAAGGACGCCCACCTTTCCAAGGGCATGCATCAAGACGCTGACCAAGCGGATAAAGCGAACGCGCAACCTGTTCAGCGGCATTAAGTTGGCTCTCGTTAACTGGCGCATCCACTGTTGTCAGTTCCGCGCCTGTCGTCAGGCGAACACCAGCACGCATCGGCGCCAAGAGGTACCCGATTTCCGCATCCATAAGCCAATGGTTCAGTGGTGCTTTTTTATTACATGCATAGTGCATGTGGTAGCCGCGTTTAGCAAACAAAGGCACCTGAATTCCCAGTTGATCCAACCAATACGATGACCAAGGCCCCATCGCCATCACCACCTGGTCAGCGTGTAGGCTTTCTTTGGTGGTTTGAATGAGCCATCCCGAGCCTTGCCGTGTTAAGCCTGTTAACGAAGCATGTTTAATGGTTCCTCCTTTGCATTTTACATCCGCGGCGTAAGCTTCGACCAGGGCGCCGGGATCTGTGACGGTCCAAGGCTGCTTCCAATGAATCGCCCCCACAATAGACGGAGACAAACTCGGCTCTCGCTGTGCAAGCTGTTGACGGTTTAACACATCAAACTCAACACCGAATAGCGTGCTGTCAGACGCTGTTTTTGTCAGTTCTTCATCAAGCGCTTTTTGGGTACGGAACAGTTTAAGGTAACCGGCTTTGCGAATTAACGCTTCCGCCCCCGCAGACCGTATCATCTCATCATGCGTATCGAGTGATTGCATTATCAAGGCTGCGTATTCAGGGACAAGCTTTCGATAATGCTTATCACTGGAGTAATGCCAATATTGCAATAACGCGCGAGCCGCTCGAATCACACTGCTAGGACGATAGCGAATATCCACCGCACGGTTCGGCAACACCCGCAGCAAAGTGGTGAGATCACGCGGAAAGGCATAGGGCCGAACGGCTTCACGTTGAATAATGCCTGCATTGCCAAACGATGTTTCTTGCCCTGGAGGCACGCGATCGATCAAGGTGACGGCATACCCTCGTTTAAGTAAATGCCAAGCCACGGATACACCGACCATTCCGGCCCCTAACACCACGACCTGCTTCGTCATACTTCACTCCCTGAATGATGTTATTTTTTGTTTTGTTGTTAAAACTGTTGAATTTTCACCCTTAAGTTACAAGCTTTGCGCCAGTAGCGATAGTGGTCAAGGGGGCTTATGGTTACTATTTTCTCTGAAGTGTGTAATAGTAGTTTGACTATAATCAGGCACAAAAGGACGTTGTAGGCTGACGACCAACCCAGGTGAAGGTAGTTAACACATGCCTATCCATGGGCTGGCAAGCGCCACTGATACAGCGCAGGAAAGAACATCATTGATATGTCGAGCTTACTAAAAAACCTTGATCATGCTGTGGTGCAGCTTGATCAGGCAAGTTCAATTGATAAACCAAGCTGCCAGTTTCACGTGATTGATATCTGTGAGCAAGTCCTGACGCAAGAGGACGGCATTAGCGCTCTATATACGCGTATCCATACGCTCAATGCAGCTGGTCTCTTTGAAGGTACAGACTGGGATCACCCAGAATACCTATTACCCAATTTAGTGCCGGCAACACTCGCACATGCGGACAAAGCCACCGTTCTACTAGATTGCCTCAGCCAATTAAGAATGCTAGCTATTGTTGAGGGTAAGAGCCCCCCTTCGACTTTCTCAGCCCAAGAGGCTCATCAGTTTCTTGCCAAAGTACTCAGTCTTAATTTGTCACTCATCATGGGGATCACCGACGAAACTAGTCGTATCCGCCTTGGTGAGATGGCACCCGCTATCAGTTCACTATACCGGTTTCTTCTCACGCATTTAGGCTACGAAACCATTCTTAGCGAGTTAGTTGATGAAGTCTGGCGTGTTCTCGCCCAACGCCCTATTCAGGTCAATCCGATAAAAGCGATGATCACCCAGATATCCATTCTTGTTTCTCAAGAGCAAGTCAACCTTGGTGAAGCAAAACTCGGGATTGACCGTCTGGTAAGCGCGCTATATGGCCCGACTCAAGGTTGCTATGACGATCCGGGGCTCGATGCCTATTGCCAACGACTAAACGCCATGGATAACAACTCCCTCCAACAGGAGGCGATGGGCTTTGCACGCGCGATGCACGATGTCGGCTTGGCGTCTGACTATCACGCCACCTTCTTACGCTGGCTACTCGACAACCAAGGCAGTGACATACTCCCCACCGCGCTAGGGCTCAGTAATACAGGGGTAGATTGTCTCGTGACCTATCGTCAATTGGTCCACACATTGATTCAAGAAGCTGTCTATCCGCAGACCGCACAAGCAGTCTATGGGCTGGCGATGCTGCTTGAGCGTGGGGTATTGTTTGACGCGCCCGTCGCACCGAGTCTATGGCGGCAAATTTATTTAAATTTACATCCGGATGTTGCCGCCAGCCTAACCCTCGCGTTTGGCGATCAACTGCCGGCGCGGGTACATCTTCTTGCAGGCGTGATGTCAGTGCTTGGTCAACCGCTTGGTGTGGCACAAGGAAACAATCCAACTTGCCAATCTGCTCGAGCCATCTCAATGTGGGCCTATAATGATCCCGATTATCTACTCAACTGTATCGTTCAAGTCGCCTGTAATACAAGCTTACGCATGCACTTTGAAGGTAAAACATTGGACTCACACACGTTGCTACAAGGCCTAAGCACAGCATTGCCGTTTGACACCGATCCTGTGTCCGTGGTCCTCGTCCCTCATCTCGACAAGCTTTATATTGAAATGGGCCGTTGCTGCGTCAGTCGAGAGCAAGATCCCCACAAATGGATAAACCCCGAATTTCACGGCTGGTATGTCGGGCGCGAATTTATGATTGCGGTTGACGTTAAAACAGGCCTACTCAAAGATTTCGATTGCTTTATCGAGCGTTTTTATCGTAGCTATCATCCTTTATACAATGGCAACATTCCTGTCATTCATCCTCAACCCGTTGGAATTGCAGTGACAAGCAGTCAGGGGCGATTTATTGGATGGCACGCTGTTACTTTGATTCGTGTCGCATTCGACCAAGACAACGTGATGCGGGTCTATTTTTATAACCCGAATAACGACAGTGGCCAAGATTGGGGGAATGAAGTGGTTGTTTCCACCCAAGGAAAAGGCGAACAATACGGCGAAGCGTCGCTACCTTTTGAGCAGTTTCTCTCTCGGCTTTATCTTTATCATGACGACACCATTCAAGTCGGGATAAAAAGCTCACTGCCAGATGAAGCCATTGCCGATGTAAAACGAATGGCTTTAACAAGCTGGGCGGCAGATCGTATTGGCTAATGAAAGCCAAAGAGCATTATATTTGCGATTTGTTTAGGCTAATTCCCGAACAAATCGAGGCGATTTCCCTTTAATCAGCGCATCGTGACCCCCATGTATTTCATATGTTTATCCGATAAGTGAGGCTCCATTGATGAATGCGTCCCCTTCACCGTTAAAAACACCCCCTCATACCACCAATGCAGAGGGAGAAACGCGCTGCGTCGGTGTTGAACTTGAATTGAGTGGTATGGAGCTAGACACCATTGCACAGCTCGTTGCAAAACATTTATCCCTGACGGTTGAGCATGGCGGCCGTTACGACCGAAAACTAACCGGTGACAATGCGGGTGATTGGATCATAGAGCTTGATTACGCCAAGCTAAAACGCCTTGGACGGAACGATCGAAGTGAGAAGACTCTCGCCAATCAAATTGACCAATCCGCGGAAGAAGTTTTAGCTTGGGCAGCTAAAATGGTCGTACCGGTCGAAATAGTCAGCCCACCGCTTCCGCTTGATCGACTTCAAGACGTCGATAGACTGATTGAGTTTCTGCGACAACAAGGTGCAGAAGGCACAGAGGACAGCCCTCTCTATGCATTTGGGATGCAGCTTAATCCCGAACTGCCCGACTTATCCGCTCACACTATTAACGCGCATCTGAAAGCATTTTTATGCTTGTATGATTGGCTAATTAAACGTGCCGATATTGATTTATCCCGTCGTCTCACAAGCTATGTCGATCCGTTTCCAAAAGCGTATATCACGCGTGTTCTCGCGCACGATTATTGGCCCGATCGCGACACCTTGATTGCCGATTACCTTGCTGATAATCCGACGCGTAATCGTGCGCTAGATATGCTGCCACTCTTCACTCACCTCGATGAGAAACAAGTGAATCAGGCGCTCAATGATGGCCTGACAAAAGCGCGCCCCACGTTTCACTATCGTTTACCGGATAGCAAAGTAAGTCGTCCACAATGGGGGATCCATGAGGCATGGAATGATTGGGTAGAAGTAGAGAAACTTGCCGCAGATTCAAAACGACTGACAGCTTGCTGTGATGCTTATCTTGCTCACTTAAACGATCCATTATCACGCATTACCAATAACTGGGCGGAGAAAGTGAATACGCTATGGGTAGACCCGTTATCGCAATAACCGGCCCCGACAAAGGTGCCTTCTTACCGCGTTTTTTCGTTGCCACCGCGGTGCGTCTTTATGGCGGGCAGCCCCTACAGTTGCGGCCAGGTTCAATATTTAAGCCTGATGATTATCACGGTGTGGTGATCACAGGCGGCCACGATGTTGAACCTGTGCTGTATGCTGCTGAGCCCGAAGTGAAACCAAACTACGATCCCGAACGTGATGAACTAGAGAGCGCAGTAATCAAAAGCGCCTTAGCCAGTCAAAAGCCGCTGTTGGGCATTTGCCGTGGTGCGCAACTTCTCAACATTTGCTTAGGCGGCACCTTGCACCAAAGCTTACGCGAACAGCGCAAGAAAACCTCTCATCGCTGGACAATATTCCCGATGAAAACCTTGTGTATATTGCGTGATGTTAACGGCCATATACAGCAACGATTGGGGCAAGGCAGACGCAAAATAAACAGCCTACACAACCAAGCGATTAACGCGTTAGGCGAGGATTTAACGGTAAGCGCACGTGATTTAGATGGTATTGTACAAGCGATTGAGTCTCCCAACCGCCCCTATACACTGGGCGTACAGTGGCATCCAGAATTTTTGCTTTATCTTGGCTGTCAGCGTGCGCTGTTTAAGGGCTTGGTCGAGCATGCAACGCGCTTCCAGCAGCGACAAGCGGCATCTCAGTAAACATGGTTGTTATCTTGTGAAAAACAAAAACGCCGAGGCACATTCGCTCGGCGTTATCGGGGAGTTGTTAACGCTTTGACCGCGCATTCAGTCGCTTCTCTATTTGGCGTTTTTCCCACTTATCACCAAAGAGATCGACAACGCCCAGAGCACTGACACCGTGGCTGACCACTGCAATCCCCCATCCCATTGCAGCCCACCAAGCCCAATAATAGCCGGGGCTAGTTTGCCAGTTGACAATAAACAGAATCGCCATCACGACCACATAGCGCGTCAAATGAGAATAAAACCCTCCGAGGGCACGGACGCGATTGGCAATCGCTCTTTCTTCTGGACTCATTGAAGTATCTGCCTGCATGTCTGTCTCCTTTTGCAAATCAGTAATGTCGATATCAAACACAGCAGCCAACGATTTCAGCGACTCCAATCCGGGTTTGTGGCCGCGCTCGATACGTTGAATCGTTCGAACACTTAACCCACTAAATTGTGCTAATTGGTCTTGCGACCACCCTTTTTGAACTCTGAGTGCTTTCACGTTCATCCTTGCTCCTTTGTGCTCTTCCCTATCAACACTATGCAAAATAGGGGCGACATTACCACGACAGCGCCCCGACACCTTAACGACAGTTATTTAAAATCAATCATTTACCATGAACCCGCCTGATAACCAATCCGTGTATTTTATCCTTAGCAAAAGGTATCAATATACAAGGCTTCGACCTTATCTCGCGCCCACTGCGTTTTACGCAAAAATTTCAGCGATGATTTCATCGAAGGATCGTTGTTGAAGCAGTTCACGTTGATGTGTTGGTAGAGGCCTGACCAACCATAGTGTTCAACCAAACGGGTCAAAATGGCTTGTAGGGTTAACCCGTGCAGCGGGTTATTGGGTTGTGTATCCATAAGGGTTCTCAGCAACTCGAGCACGCGCTCGTCAATAAAAGCGCTACTCTACGTGACGATATTGCAAAACGCGAATTTAACCACGGTAGCGCGCCAGCTTATAATCAAGGTTTAGCTGGCACCTAGGAAACCGTGTCATTATGCAATATGATGTCATCTTGAGTAAAAAAGCGTTCCATGCTCATGTTTCATTCCTGATGGTTAGGTAAGTTGACGTGATATAACGGGTTAACGGGCTGATCAACAAAGTAAGCCCATACATGGTCATAGACGGCATGCTGATTTGGATACGGCGCCAAGGCTTTTGCCTCATCAAGTGAGCACCAGCGATAATCGGTGTGTTCATCATTAAGCGTGATGGCTTGGTTATCATCACACATCACCACAAACACAGGGATAAGCTCGATCACATTCACTGACGCTTCGTAAAACTGCTCCAAAAACTGCGCGTTATACAAGTCAGCCACCGTAATCTGGGTCTCTTCGCTAAACTCACGGACGATGGCGTCCACTCCGGTCTCACCCGCTTCAATCGAGCCCGCAACATGGCACCAGAAGCCACCTTTCACTCGCTTCATCAGCAGCATTTTTATTTCTCCCTCAATACGAGAGAGCGCCACGCCAGAAACCACAGAGGTATTCACTGGGATCATCATTTCTCCTCGACTTCACATGCCGCCACTTTGGCGTATACCACAGTACTAGAAATCGTGCCGCTAGGTAGGATACGGTCGTTGGTAAGCATCGCTTCTTGATGATACCCACAACGCTCGGCTACCGCGCGGCTGCGGGTGTTTTCGTAGGCGGTTTTGATTTCGACACGCTTGGCATTAAGGTCATTAAACGCATACCGCTCTAGCGTTCGCACCGCTTCACTCATATAGCCAAGGCCTTCTTTGGAGCTCCGCAGCCAATAGCCTATTTCAAAATAAGGAATCGCGATATTACGGATCATTAGACTGATCACACCCACCAGTTGCCCCGTCGATTTTTCAAAAATCGAGTAGCGTAGCTCATTAATAAACATGTCGAAGTCATCAATCGCTTGTTGGGTGTTTTCAATCGAGCTCGATTCGGTCAGCGCGTGCGGCAGCCAATCCATAAAAGGAGCAAGGGTGTGCTGGCTTTCCAACACGGCTTCTAAAATTAAAGGCTGATGGGCCATATTAGGCGCCACCAGCAACAGACGGTCACTGTCCAGTTGGTCCACGCGCGGGGAATCATCCATTAATGTCCACCCAGTACCGCGCCAATGATTCATTGAACACTTCGCCATTAATGATGTTTTCCAACGTGCCGCCATTAGCTTCAATTACTTTGCGCGATGCCATATTGTCTTCATTCGCGGTAATTAGGGCGCGAGTGATCCCTAGCTCGCTCGCCTTGGGCAGCGCTAAGGCTAACATTTGCTTGCCATATCCACGTCCACGATATGACGGCGCAATATCGTAACCAATGTGTCCGGCTTCTTGAGATAGAAATGGCGTATTGATGTGATGGCGGATCCGAATCGCGCCAATGATTTTTTGCTCAGCATCAAGCAGCCAAAAATGACTACACGGCACATAACCTTTACGAAGGTTTTTACCCAATGACTCATCCGTTAACCGAGTCACGTAAGTGGCGAAATCATCTTTTCCCGGCCGATAGTAATCGGCATTCTCGGGATCAAACTGAGCAAAATCATCATAAAAGCGCGTAAAGGCTGCTTGGTGATTGAGTGTGGGGACGACTAATTCCATGTGCTTGTTCCTATTCCTATCATAGAACTAGGCTATCTCATTGATATTGAGAAATAAACATCCTTGTCTCTCTTGTTGTTTTAGTTCAGCGCCTTGACCATGGTGGTGGCGCCTGAAAAACCGACTAACCATTTTAGGTGCGGAAAGCGCTCTTCTTTGGTAGCGACAAAGCCTTTGGCTTGATAAAGCTTGCGGGCTCTGGGGTTGCTATCAATGACATCTAATCGAACGCTTTCAAAGCCATGTGCTTGAGCATAATCGATAATGGCATCCAATAATTGGGAGCCAACCCCCTGACCACGTATCACGCTATCAACAGCAATACCATCCATCACCAGTTCATTGTGCGCCGCTTTACGCTCAAACAGCGCCAATACTGCACAGGCCCAAATGCCTTTAATGGGCCCCAAACTATCGATTAACTGTTTGGCACCCATACCCTGTGTCAGTGCGCCGGCTTGAGTTTGAAACCCAGCCAACCCTACCACCTTGCCGTTTTGCATAGCAGCAAACGAAAAGTCTGGAACAAAACACTGAGACAACACCGCTACGCGCGCTGCCTGATTAGGGATTGCCCGTGCGAGCTTCATTCCAAACGCCTGCTCATAGAGCTCAGCGACGTTTTGTGCTTGCTCAAGCGGCCATCCTTGCCGGATCGCTATCTCCATTTCTTCCCTCGCAGTTAAAACCGGTACCGGAGGCTGGCTAGGCCATAGTGAAGCCAAGAAAAGTTATAGACTTCATCGTTGTCAGCCCCACCTTCTAGGGTGCGATACCCCAGAGCGCCATACCAGCCATCGCCAAGGTGATACTCCAACATCAGCGCCGCATCAACCGCTCGTCCCATGGGTGACCACGCGCCTTCCACATCCAAGATCAACGCCGCGCGATCGGATAGACGATATTGACCATACCCATGCAACAAGGGCACCACGCCAACGTTGGACTTCGTTGCTTTTGTTTCACCTTGCGCGAGGGTGATTTCAGCATCTCTCACCAAGGCGGCGGCACCGACGCCCCACTGCCAAGGGCCTTGATCGTAAAACGTCCAGCGGTATGTCGCACGATAGGTATTGAATTGATAATCCGCATCAATGGCTTGCTCGGCGGCAAAGCGCTGATCCTGAAACTGGATGCTTTTTGACAGCGTGCCACGACCATTGACAGATAGAGGCGCAAAGGTTAGGCGTACCGCGTGCTGGGGATTGAACTGATACGTGCCATACAAACGCAGGTAAGGCGTTGCGGTTCGGCCGGTTAAATCGGTCATATCAAAGCGAGTGCCGGTATCTCCGGGGATGCTGACATCATTTTTGCTAAACGTCACCCCGCCGGTTTCAACGCGAAAATCCAACCCTTGCGCGTAGGCCCCCGTTGATAGCCCCCCGACAAACAACACACTCATGATTCGAGCTGTCTGTTGGCACATCGTGTGCAAGTCTAAGCCTGCTCTAAGCCATTGTCGCATATGACCAAACGTTGTGGTTCTGCCCTTTCTCATTGCGCTTTGCCCTTATTATCGGCGTCAATCGCAGCATACATAATATGCTGAGGCCCTGCCGCGCCGCCCCAGTACAGCTCGCCTGTATCAGTAAAGCCGCCTTTTTGGTAACAGGCTTTAGCGGCCGGGTTTTGACAGTTCACAGTGAGATACACCCAATTGAAATCACGATAAGCAACGGGCAAATACTTAAGCAAAGCTTTAACCGCACCGGTGCCTAGACCTTGCCCTTGATAACGCGCATCCACTACAAACATGCGCAGGCCTAACGTCTTTGGCGGGCAAAAGTCATACTGAGACGTATAGTCGGTATCGAGTTTAAAAAAGCCTACCGTCTCGCCCGCTCGTTTGATCACATGGCGGTGAATAGTCTCACTGTCCTCAGCAAGAAATTCGTCTGCGGTCCCCGCAAACTTTACTTGTTGGTGAGGTAACGATACCTCTCGAACACCCTCTATGTCTTCATTCGTTAGCGGGGCGACATTTATCTCGGTAAGCTTACTGGTGGTGGCATCTGGCATGTTAGCTTTCATCATCCTTGTTATTGGTATAGGGCTTGCGTGTTAGTCTTCGTGGTCAATAGTCTTAGCGGTCAATGCTGAGCACTCGAGGTTAGGGAGCACCGAACAACGCGCTGCTTCCTTAAAGAGCGGACATAAAAAAGGGAGCCCTGCTTAACAGTGCTCCCTATCATAGCGTGCCCGCTAGGTTAAATCACTGACAGTTCAACCTTAATATTGCCGCGCGTGGCATTAGAATATGGGCAGACTTGGTGCGCTTGCTCGACCAATGAATGCGCGGTGTCTTTATCCAGATCGCCAACAGACACTGCCAGCTTCACGGCAATACCAAAACCACCATCAATGGGGCCAATCGACACTTCTGAGTTAATGTGGGTGTCTTCGGGCAAGGTCACGCCTGCTTTACCCGCCACCAAACGCAGCGCACCAATAAAACACGCCGCATAGCCGGCAGCAAAAAGCTGCTCAGGGTTAGTGCCTTCGCCATCGTTTCCGCCCAAACCTTTAGGCGTGGAAAGCGCCACATCTAAACGTCCGTCATCGGATTTTGCAGACCCTTCGCGGCCTCCGGTAGCGGTGGCTTTTGCTGTATAGGCAACACTTTGTAGCTCTTTCATTTCACTCTCCTGTGTTTCAGTCCGCGTGCGGCTCACTGCTTCGCACTCAGCAGGTGCGATGAAGCCGCTTGCATCTGGTTTATTTATTTTGCATGCAAAACAATAGATCGTATAACCCAGCATTGCAAATACTTTGCGCACAAAATAAAATACTCACTAGACACACGGACAATGACAAGCCATGACCTATCCCCAATTGAAGCTCAATAGCCAAATCTGTCACCGCTTATACAAGGCCTCCAACGGTATTTCGCGCGCCTACCGAACCTGGTTGACCGAGCTTGATCTCACCTACCCGCAATATGTAGTGATGATGGCGCTGTGGGAAACTGACCGACTCGCGATCGCAAATCTGGTTGAGAAAACCGGCATTGATGGTGGCGCGATGACGCAGATTTTGAAAAAGATGAGCGATAAAGGCTTGCTCACCATAGTGAAAGACGAAGACGATAAGCGAAAGCGGTGGGTAACATTGACGGGCAAAGGCATTGAGCTGCAGCACCAAGCAGCGGAAATTCCTGAAAAGATTCGTTGTAAGTTTCCTAGCATTGATGATCAGCAAGCCCAGCAACTTATTGCGCTGCTGGATAAAATCAATCATGACTTAGGAGAAAGTGACGCATAAACGTCGGCTGAGCAGCACTCAAGGCTAACGTATCGATAAGAAAGCCAAACTATTACTTGGTCGTTGCCCCCTTTACTGACACAATCGGTGCTGTTACCTCGATATGAACGGACAACAATGAAACTTTTAGCTCGCAACCTTGCACGCACCACCACCGAACAAGAACTCCGTCAGCTGTTTTCTGAACACGGAGACGTCACCGACTGCAATCTGGTGCTGGATCAAGAGACTGGCGAATCCAAAGGCTTTGCTTTTGTGACTATGCCTGACGATGCCCAGGCCAACGCTGCAATTGCCGCACTGAACTTGGCCAGCGTTGCAAAGAGCAAAATCCGCGTGAAAATCGCGAACTAAGCAAAAAAAGCCCTTTGCACTTACATTGGCTGTGAGGCGGGAACGATAGCCAACACGATCACCCGTGTTGGCTTTTTTTTATGGTCGAGACTTCTGCCCATGGGCGAATTCTATTCAGCTGATCTTCGAGATCATGTTCAGTAATTTCAGTATTATAGGCGACTTGAGCACGCAGCCAATAACCCTTCGATAATCCAAAAAAACGGCATAAACGCAGGTCTGTATCAGCCGTTATAGCCCGTTTACCAGCAATAATTTGACCAATACGCTGTGCGGGCACTCCGATTTCTTTAGCCAAACGATATTGCGAAATCCCCATGGGAGTCAGGAATTCCTCTTTTAGCAACTCGCCAGGTGTGACAGCTTCTACAGTACGCATGAGCGACCTCTTAGTGATAATCAACGATTTCGATATCTTTGCACTTAAACGTTCGAATCATAAACCCAATAGCAACGTAGCACGTTAATAACGTAAAGCGTCATTAAACGATAGCTGATTGACAGCCTGCGCCCGGCTCGTCACTATCAAGCTTTCGGCATATAGTGACGCTCGAGCAATCAAAATGGCAAAACCGAATAAAAAAGGCCCCACCAAAACCATCGATATTTTCTGTAAACGCTGTAACGCACAGCTGTTTAAATACCGAAAACACGGAAAACGCATGAACATCCGCGTCATGAAAGGCTTCCCAGCACGGTCGCTAAGTACTCTTGGTCCATCGCGCACATCATTCGCTTGCGTTGAATG
>NZ_MUFR01000036.1:0-36318 GCF_001996185.1 Salinivibrio costicola subsp. alcaliphilus | reverse complement strand
CGCACTGAAAATGATCAACAAATTGATCCTTTGTTTTCACTTATTTTAATTAATAAATATGGCATAACGCACGGTTTTCAGCCCTAAGTGACAATTTAGCCATTAAGTTGCTAGCCCAGGCATGGCGCGGATCTTCATGCGTTTTCCCTGGCGTGCACATTATCACTGCACTTACATTTCTAACGCATTGATTATGCTTAATTTATAGTTTCTTGTACTGAGAAAGCGTGAATGCATGATGACAAAACGTGCATGCCATTGCGGTGCTCGAGGCGATAAGCGGGTTATCCATCCAGTATTTCTCCACGCTACCGCCCGCCGGTTTGCGGCATCCAACAGGCCTTAAAAATGTCGATTGTGGCAGTAGCCTATCAAATACCTTGTTAGCTTTTCATGTCCTAATGTCCAAAATGTTAGCGAGCGCTTATTCTGTGGGTCTGGTAAGGGGGCGTTAGCTTGAGTCTAGGGGCTTGTATAGGGGCGCCTTAAAAATCAGTCGATGGGGCTTTTTGTTGTTTACGTTGAAAAAATCAGCCAAGCGGTCTTTTTTTACCCAACTTTTCTGTGTATTTCACTAAATTTGTCCAACAAAATGTGATTAAGGTTGGTATAATTTTCACCACATTAACCCTCTGCACGCGCTGTCGGACATTTGTGCTGTGAATATAGACGTCAATAACCTCCTGCTTCAAAACGATATTTTACTCCTTTTTGTGGTGCTCGCGCTCGGCCTGGCCGTCGGAAAGATCAAAATTGGTAGTGTGCAACTTGGTGGATCCATCGGCGTGTTGTTCACCGCAATCATTTTTGGTAATGCCGGGTTTACCTTTTCGCCCGACGCACTCAGCATCGGCTTTATGTTGTTTATCTACTGTGTCGGTATCGAGGCAGGGCCGAACTTTTTTGGCGTGTTTTTCCGTGACGGAAAATCTTACCTATTGCTCGCGCTCACCGTGTTGTTAAGCGCCATTGGGTTGACGTTGTTTTTTCAAGATCAGTTAGGTCTGGATACCAGTATTGCCACTGGCATGATGGCAGGCGCACTCACCGCTACTCCGGTGCTCGTGGGCGCGAAAGATGCGCTTAACTCTGGCTTAACCGGCACCGATGGCGAGCAGCTGGGGATGATGATCGATAACCTCAGTGTCGGCTATGCCATGGCCTACCTTACCGGTTTGGTGAGTTTGATTGTGCTTGCCAAGTTAATGCCTAAGCTGCAACGCCATAACCTGGAGCACTCTGCTCAGCAAATTGCGATTGAGCGCGGGTTAGGCAGTGAGTCACAGCGTAAAGTGTATCTGCCTATTATTCGCGCCTATCGGGTTGGCCCAGAGCTGATTGATTGGATTGATGGCCGTAATCTGCGTGAGCTGGGTATTTATCGCCAAACGGGCTGTTATATCGAGCGGATTCGCCGTAACGGCATTTTGGCTAACCCCGATGGCGATGCCATTTTGCAGCAAGGGGACGAGATTGCCTTAGTAGGCTATCCCGATAGTCATGCGCGCCTTGACCCCAGTTTTAGAAACGGCAAAGAAGTGTTTGATCGTGACTTGCTCGACTTGCGCATCGTCGAAGAAGAAATCGTGGTGAAAAACGACAGTGTGGCGCAAAAGAAGCTGTCCGATCTTAGCTTGTCGGAATATGGCTGCTTTTTAAACCGCGTGGTACGCGCGCAAGTCGAGATGCCGATGGACCAAGGCATTATTCTGAATAAAGGCGATGTGTTGCAAATCAGTGGCGAGAAAAGCCGCGTAAAAGGGCTGGCGGATCGGATTGGTTTTATCTCGATTCATAGCCAGATGTCGGATTTGCTCGCGTTTTGTTGCTTCTTTATTCTGGGGCTTGGGTTGGGGATGATCACCCTCACTTTTGGCCAAGTGACCTTTGGGCTGGGTAATGCCGCCGGCTTGCTGCTGGCAGGGATTAGTCTTGGCTTTTTACGCGCCAACCACCCTACCTTCGGCTATGTGCCACAAGGGGCGCTGAATATGGTCAAAGATTTAGGCCTGATGACCTTTATGGCCGGGATTGGTCTAAGTGCCGGTAGCCGGCTATTTGATTACATCGCGGATATGGGCTTTTCGGTGATTTTGGCCAGCATTGTGATTAGCGTGATCCCCGTAATTATTGCTTATCTGGTGGGGGCCTATGTGCTTAAAATGAACCGCGCCTTATTGTTTGGTGCGATTATTGGCGCACGCACCTGTGCCCCGGCGATGGATATGATCAATGAGCACGCGCGCAGTACCATTCCAGCACTGGGCTACGCGGGCACCTATGCGATTGCCAACGTGATCCTGACACTCGCCGGCACCTTAATGATTATTTTGGTGTAAGCCGTCGAAGAGAACGACGTCACGTCAGGCACAATTCAGCCAACAAAACTTATAATCAATGCGTCCAACCATGGGCGCTTTTTTGTTTTAAAGAGGCTTTTATGCAGGTATTGATTATTGAAGATGATTCGATTTTAAGTCATCACCTAAACACTGAGCTCACCGAGCTTGGGCACCATGTTCGCTGTGCCAAGACGGCGAGCGAGGGGCTGTATTTTGCCGATCAATACCCCAACGATATTGCCGTTGTTGATTTGGGCCTACCCGATCAAGATGGGATCAGCTTGATTCGGGACATTCGTGCCAAAGGCTTGCGCCTGCCTATTTTGGTGTTGACCGCACGGGCGAACTGGCAAGACAAAGTCACGGGTCTAGATGCTGGCGCTGATGATTACTTGGTTAAGCCGTTTCAAAAGCCGGAGCTGGTTGCCCGCCTCAATGCCTTGGTGCGCCGAAGTGCTGGCTTTGTCAAACCCACGATTACCGCCGGTGACATTGAGCTCGATTTGTTAGCCAAAGCGGTGACGGTGAACGGCCAGCCACTTGAGTTAACCGCGTTTGAGTATGATTTGTTTGAGTATTTGATGCGTCATAGCCGTGAGGTGATTTCCAAGCAGCGCTTGCTCGATGTGCTTTATCACGATCAAGATGGCGATCCGAACACCATTGAGGTGATGATCAGTCGCCTGCGCAAAAAGCTGCTCCAAAGCGGCCATAGCAACCCGATCTCGACCGTGCGAGGTCAAGGGTATCTTTTTGAAATTCAAGCTGAGTAAATCATGAAACTAGGCCAATTTACTTTATGCCGTTGTCGACCAAGATTGCGCACCCGAGTGCTTGCGACGTCTATCGGTATCATACTGGTTTTTTCTATCGCCCTAGCCGCTTTAATTAATAAGCTCTATCAACAAAGCTCGATGGCCGCTTATTCTCGCGATCTGGCCTCACAAATTCCCATGGTCATGGCGCAACTGAGTAAAGATGGATTGATTCGCGCCGATGAGCTCACGGCGTGGATCCAATCGCTGGATCCCTCTAGCAGCGACTATATGTCCGTTCTTTGTACGCGAGATAAACATACGCTTTGGACCTCCCGCGATGTTCGCGCCTTTGATATCGACGATATTTGCGCGCTGTTGCCTGATCTGACCAAAAAACCGCAGTACCTTTCTATTGCGGGCTTTAACGTGGTTGCTCAACGGCTGTCTTCCGAGAAGCAACCTGGCGACAGTGATAACCGGCTGTTTGTGCTGCGTAACGTGGATATGCAAAAACAACAGTTAGCTGATTTAGAGACAGAGACTTGGTTTTATATCAGTTTGCTGTTTCTTTCGGCCTCTGCCATGGTAATCGCCGCCTGCCATTGGAGTTTTTCTCCGCTGCGCCGATTGGCACGAGAGCTGATTGCGATTACCGAATCACGGCAAAAAACCTTGGACGATGATTATCCTGATGAGCTACAAGATGTTACCCAAGCGCTTAACCGGATGATCACCCAACGCGAGAAGCAAAAAACGCGCTATCGTCACGCGATGGATGATTTGGCCCACAGTTTAAAAACGCGCTTGTCGGCCACCAACGCCTTGTTAGACGACAATCGCTTATCGCGTGAAGCACTGAACAAACGGATCCTAGAGCAAGTCAGCCAAATGGATGACATGGTGCAGTATCAACTAAAACGTGCGTTGGTGGGGCAATGTGGGTTAAAACGCGAAGATAGCCCACTGTCTGCGCCTATCGATAGCTTGGCCGGGATGTTAGATAAAGCGTATCGCGATAAACCGGTTAAAGTGATCCGCGCATTTGATCAACACGCGTCTTTGCCGATACACCACAGTGATTTGATGGAGTTACTCGGTAACTTGTTAGAAAACGCCTATCGATTCTGCCTTGAGCAAGTGAAAGTGCGCGTAGAGGATCAAGGTGAGGTGTTTCAGCTTATCATTGAAGATGACGGCCCTGGGGTGCCGGAGTGCTATCGAGAGAGCATTTTTCAACGCGGTATCCGTGCCGATCAACTGAACCCGGGCACCGGAATTGGCTTGGCCGTGTGCGATGAAATTATCGCTAGTTACGATGGTAATATCCACGTCACGGACTCGGTATTACAAGGCGCGGCATTTGTGTTGACTATTCCTAAGCGCTAAACGACAAAACGCAGCCTTAACGGGGCTGCGTTTTTTGTTGCGCGCTGTCGCGCGTTTTTGTCGCTGGTGCGTTGGCGATATGGGTCGTTAGGGCTTAGTCGCCATCAGGATCGGCCAGCAAATCGTCTTTGGCTGCCATCATATATTGATACATCGACCAGTACGTTAGGCCTGCTGCGACATACAAAGCAATATACCCTAACCATTCAATCCAAGGGGCGCCATGCCACAACAGCATGGTCAGTGCGAACATTTGCGAGCCGGTTTTAAATTTACCTACCCAAGACACCGCGACACTGGCACGTTTGCCGATTTCGGCCATCCACTCTCGCAATGCAGAAATAATCACTTCGCGCGCAATCATGGTGGCAGCGGGAATCGTGACCCAAATAGACGCATAGTGCTCGACAATCAACACCATGGCAATCGCCACCATCACTTTATCGGCAACGGGATCGAGAAATGCGCCAAATCGAGTCGATTGTTTTAAACGGCGTGCTAAATAGCCATCTAACCAATCCGTCGCCCCCGCAATGATAAAAATCAGTGCCGCCACAAACGGCGCCCACGCGTAGGGAAGATAATAAGCAACAACAAAGACCGGGATCAGCGCAATGCGCAAAAAGGTCAGAATGGTAGGTATATTTAGACGCATGCTCAGCTTTTTATTTTAGGAGTAACTAGGTTATGGTGCCCCATTGCCGCTAACCTTGCAATGAGGAATGAATTTTCTCTGCCAATGTTGCGCTGATGCCTGGCACTTTGGCGATTTCTTCGACACTGGCGTTTTTCAGCTCTTGGAGCCCGCCGAGGTATTTGAGTAGTGCTTGGCGGCGTTTCGGGCCAATTCCGTCGATTTGTGTAAGTACACTCTGTTTGCGTGCTTTGCCTCGCGCGGCGCGGTGTCCGGCAATCGCATGGTCGTGGCTTTCGTCACGAATATGTTGAATCAGGTGCAAGGCTGGCGAGTCGGACGGCAGCGAAAATTCTTCGCCTGAGATCTTAATTAAGGTTTCTAGCCCAGGTCGACGGCTGGTGCCTTTTGCCACGCCTAATATCAGCGGGTTAATCGGCCAGTCGGCGATTAGGGGCTCAAGCACTTCCCAGGCGCGATTAAGCTGCCCTTTGCCGCCGTCAATCACGATAATGTCGGGGATTTTTTCCGGCTCAACTTGCTTACTATACCGACGCGTCAGCACTTGCGCCATCGCCGCATAATCATCACCGCCGGTGATCCCTTCAATATTATAACGGCGGTACTCTTTTTTCAGGGGGCCATCTTGATTGAACACCACACAAGAGGCGACCGTTTTTTCTCCCATGGTGTGGCTAATATCAAAACACTCCATCCGTTTAACCGGCTCCAAGCCCAAGGTTTGTTGTAGCGCCTGATAACGGTGTTGGATGGTCATCCGATGATTGATTTTACTGGTCAAGGCGGTGCGCGCATTGGTGTTGGCCAACTTTAAGAATCGCGCTCTAGCGCCCCTTGGTCGACTTTGTAGCTGGACGTTGCGCCCGGCGATTTCACTCAGGGTCGTCGATAGCCAGCCAAGATCATCGCCAATATCGTCTGAAATCAGAATATGGCTTGGAATGGTGCGCCCTTCTGCTTGCGCCAAATAAAACTGGCTGACAAAGCTTGAAACCACTTCACCTGGCTCGGTCTCGGCAGGCATTTTAGGGAAATGGCTGCGGCTACCCAGCACTTTGCCTTGGCGCAAAAAGAGCACATGGATACAGGCGACACCATTTTCGACCGCAAAGCCAATCACATCCAGATCATCGTCACTGTCTTGCGAGACAAATTGCTGCTCTTGCACGCGCCGCAACGCTTGAATTTGATCGCGGTACTCGGCGGCCTTTTCAAACTGCAGCTGTTGGCTGGCAGTTTCCATCTTGGCGACCAAGCTGTCGATCACTTCGCGATCTTTGCCTTGTAAAAACATGCGGGCAAAATTAACTTGCTCGGCATACTCTTCATCACTGATCAGCCCAGACACACACGGCCCGGCACAGCGGCCAATTTGATACATTAAACACGGACGGCTGCGGTTGGCATACACCGAGTCTTCACACTGGCGAACAGGAAAGATTTTCTGCAATAAGTGCAGGCTTTTACGCACCGCGTTGGCATCGGGAAACGGGCCAAAATATTCGCCCTTTTTCTTTTTCGCGCCACGATGGATCGCCAGCCGTGGGTGCTCATGGCCACTGAGGTAAATGTACGGGTAGGTTTTATCATCACGCAGCAAGACGTTGTATTTTGGACGATGCTGCTTGATCAGGTTGTGCTCAAGAATTAACGCTTCGGTTTCAGTGTGGGTGACGGTGACTTCCACATCAGCAATGTGACGGACGAGTGCTTTGGTTTTCTCACTCGACACCTGAAGCCGGAAGTAACTGGCTAATCGCTTGCTGAGATCTTTCGCTTTACCCACATAAATGATCTCACCGGTGGCGTTCATCATTCGATAAACGCCTGGCTGGTGAGGCACGGTTTTAAGAAAACTCTTGGCATCAAAGGTGTTTGGCACTGCGCGATCTCGTACTGCTTAACTTCGCTTTAAAGGCTTTCGGTATCTAACATGCCGTGACGAATAGCAAGGTGGGTTAGCTCCACATCACCATTGATATCTAGCTTGCTAAATAAGCGATAGCGATAACTGTTCACCGTCTTTGGACTGAGGTTTAACTGCTCTGAAATATCGGTCACTTTTTGCCCTTTGGTGATCATTAACATGATCTGCAGTTCGCGCTCTGACAGCTCTTTGAAAGGATTATCAGAAGAGGTAGAAAACTGACTCAGCGCCATTTGCTGGGCAATATCAGGTGAAATGTAGCGTTGGCCACTGTTCACCATGCGGATCGCATTCACGACTTCATCAGCCCCTGCGCCCTTGGTGAGATACCCTGCCGCACCGGCTTGCATCACCTTGGTTGGGAACGGATTTTCAGTGTGAATTGTGAGCACAATAATTTTGGCGTCTGGCGAGTAGCGAAGCAACTTACGTGTGGCCTCTAACCCGCCGATACCTGGCATATTCATGTCCATCAGGACAATATCGGCGTGATTTTGCCGGCACCACTTGAGTGCGGCTTCACCGCTGTCGGCTTCCCCTACCACTTTTATGCCACGAACGTCTTCTAAAAGACGCCGAATCCCTGTGCGAACCAGCTCGTGATCATCTACAAGAAAAACATTGATCAAACTTGTATCTCCACTTGGTTTGGTTCGCCAACATGCTGCGTGAACGCAACGGTTGGACTTGTCTTACGCATCTCTTAAGTTTTACCACGGATGAAAAGGCAACAACAGAGCAGATGTGCCGAATCACAAATATTCATACATTAAGCTGATAAAAAACAACCCAAGTGACGAGATCGTCGCCAATACGGCGACAATCTCACCAGTCTCGCGGCTATAACCCAGGTAGCGTGTTGATGATGTGTCAGTAATTTTCCACACCAGATGTACGCGCTTTCCGTGTGTCGTTATGCCAGCACATGGTTACAGCGCCAAACACAGGTACTTCATTTCGAGGTATTCATCCAAGCCCCATTGCGATCCTTCGCGTCCTAACCCAGATTGTTTGACCCCTCCGAACGGTGCTACCGCCGTTGAGATCAAACCGGTATTAATCCCCACCATGCCATATTCCAGCGCCTCGGCAACGCGGTGTACACGGCTGATGTCACGGGCATAAAAATACGACGCTAAACCAAATTCGGTATCGTTGGCCATAGCGATGGCTTCCGCTTCATCGTCGAAAGCGAACAGCGGTGCGACAGGACCAAAGGTCTCTTCTTTCGCAATCCGCATCGCCGAGGTCGCGTGTTTAATCACCGCCGGTTGGGTGAAGTTGTCGCCTAAATCGGGGCAGTCACCCCCCAATAAAATCTCACCACCGTGTTGCTGGGCATCGTCCAGGTGTGCTTTTACTTTGTCGATGGCGCCACGATTAATCAACGGACCAATGTCAACGTTGCTGTCAGTACCCTGCCCAACGCGTAATTGGCTCACTGCCTGGGTGAATTTTTCAGCAAATGCGTCATAAATACGCGATTGTACGTAAATGCGATTCACGCACACGCATGTTTGTCCCGCGTTGCGGAATTTAGCGGCAATCGCCCCTTCTACGGCAGCATCAATATCGGCGTCATCAAAGACGATGAATGGGGCGTTACCGCCAAGCTCCAACGACAGCTTTTTAATGCTTGGCGCACATTTTTCCATTAGCTGCGCGCCAATGTCGGTCGAGCCGGTAAAGGAGAGTTTACGCACACGTTCATCGGCACATAAGGTATCTGCAATCGGACCCGCCGTCCCGGTGATAATGCTTAGCACGCCAGCAGGTACGCCGGCACGCTGCGCTAATTCACCCAACGCCAACGCTGATAAAGGGGTGTCGCTGGCCGGTTTGACCACCATGGTACAACCGGCAGCAAGCGCGGCCGCTGCTTTACGGGTGATCATGGCGGCGGGAAAATTCCAAGGCGTGATGGCTGCTGTCACACCTATGGGCTGCTTGATCACGGAGATGCGTTTATCGGCCTGCTCGGCAGGAATAGTTGCGCCATTCACACGTTTGGCTTCTTCAGCAAACCATTGCAAAAACGACGCGGCGTATTGGATCTCACCGGCAGATTCTTTCAGCGGTTTGCCCTGCTCCGCGGTCATGATCGCGGCTAAGTCCTCGGTATGCTCGAGCATGAGCTCATACCAGCGATAGAGGATCTCAGCTCGAGCTTTGGCGGTAAGTGCTCGCCACTCGGGCAAGGCGGCGTCGGCAGCATCAATCGCGCGACGTGTTTCCTCCGCCCCCATATTGGGCACCGTTGCCAAGCACTCACCGTTAGCAGGGTTCGTGACTGAACGTGTGGTTTGATGATTGGCATCAACCCATTGGCCATTGATTAAGGCTTGAGATTTGAGTAGTGCCTGATCGTGAAGCTGCATAATGGCTCCTTTTTTGTGTCAAAAGGCTGGAGAGTTCGCTTGAATCTTGATAGCACCTTGCCAGCTCACCTTTGGCACGGCAAGATAATCACTGAGATTAATCAGCATAAGCCTGTAAACGCCCAATGTCTGCTCAAATAGGCAACAGACGAAGCGAAAATAATAATAAGGCTTATCCTTCCGGCGCAAACACAGCTGGCCCTTCAACAGAAAAAGGATGCTCTATGCGTATTTTTAGTCAGTTCGATAGCGGGAATATTCGCGTTCTGAATGATAGCGACATCAATAATATCCAGCTTGCCATTCATCATGACAATCAATCTGAATTTTATCAGTGGTTCCATTTTCGCTTAGAAGCGGACGTGGATCAGGCTCATACACTCCACATTCAACAGCTCGCTGGGTCGGCCTATCCTGAAGGCTGGAAAGATTACCAAGCCGTTGCCTCATATGACCGCGATACCTGGTTCCGCGTGCCAACCGAGTTTGATGGCGACACCTTGACGATTAAGGTCACGCCGCAACATGGTTCGATGTACTTTGCCTACTTCGCGCCTTATAGCTATGAACGCCATTTGGATCTCATTCACCAGGCGCAGACCTATCCACAGTGCCAGCTCGAAACGCTAGGACAAACCTTGGATGGTCGTGATATTAGTTTGTTGAAAATCCGCGCGGATTTAAGCGAGTGTACTCAACCAAAAACGCCCATTTGGCTGATTGCGCGCCAGCATCCCGGCGAAAGCATGGCGGAGTGGTTTATGGAAGGTTTACTCGACCGATTGCTTGACGACACCGATACCACTGCACAGGCATTACTAGAAAAAGCTGATTTTTATGTGGTGCCGAACATGAATCCCGACGGCAGTGTGCGCGGCCACCTACGCACTAATGCGGTGGGCGCAAACTTGAACCGCGAGTGGCAGTCGCCCACCCTTGAACGCAGTCCCGAGGTGTATCATGTTCGTGCCCGTATGGAGCAAACTGGGGTAAAAATGTGTTTGGATATCCACGGTGACGAGGCCATCCCATATAACTTTGTCGCCGGCTGTGAGGGCATCCCCTCTTATGATGCGCGCATGGCGGACTTGGAAGACAGATTTAAGCGTACGCTGCTTACCGTGACGCCGGAGTTTCAAGACGAGCACGGCTATGAAAAAGATGCACCAGGCAAAGCGAACTTAACCGTTGGCTCAAATTGGATTGGTGAGCGCTTTGAGTGTTTGTCGTACACGGTCGAAATGCCGTTTAAAGATCATAACAATCATCCCGATCCTGACTTTGGCTGGTCACCCGCGCGCAGCCAAGCATTTGGCCGAGACATGCTCAGCGCAATCCTTGGCGTGGTTGATGGCCTTTAACAAGGCTAGCTAGCAAGCGGTAAGGCAAAAGAAAACGAGCCGGTGACACTGTCATCGGCTTTTTCTATTTAAGTGATTGATTATTTCGACTTGGGCTATCACACAAAGGCGCTTACATTAGGGGTAAATCATTCAACGAGGACGCACAATGACAACTCTTACCTCGCGCTGCCCCCACTGCCAAGCAACCAACCGTATTCCTGAAGCGCGCATTAATGACGCACCTAACTGTGGTAAGTGTCAATCGGCACTGCTCGATGGCAAGCCTATCGAAGGCACTACGGATAACTTTGCCGCTTTATTAAACAGCGACAAGCCGGTTGTCGTCGATTTCTGGGCTACCTGGTGCGGCCCCTGTCAAAGCTTTGCACCCGCTTTTGAAGCAGTGGCAGAGCAGGAATCAGGTCGTGCCCGTTTTGTGAAAATTGATACCGAGGCCCAACAAGCCCTCGCGGCGCAATATCGCATTCGTAGCATTCCGACCCTGATGGTGTTTAAAAACGGCGAACGGGTTGATGTCTTAAATGGTGCTTTGCCACAAAATGCGTTCAGCGACTGGGTCAACCAGCACCTTAGCTAATCACGCGCTATCGGTTTATCGCCGTTTTTCCATCGTGTGATTCTGGCGCAGCGCTAGACTTTAAGCGCTGCGCTATACCTTGAGCGCTGCGCCTTGTTTTACCGCGCGGATCGCCACATTGGTATTGATGTCTTTCACCATGGCGAGCGTTTGCAGCTGACGCATAAAGGCTTCGTAGTGCGGAAGATCGCGACTGACTACTTCCAGTAAATAATCATACGTGCCCGATATCACATGGCCGTTAATCACTTCATCCATTTCCACTAGCGCATGCTCAAAGGTAACAATTGCCTCTTCTCGGTGGTTACTCAGGCTGACATTGACAAAAAATGTCATGTTTAGCCCAATCCGCTGGCGGTTGAGTGTGACCTGGTATGAGGCAATGATCCCATCAGCCTCAAGCTTTTTAATCCGTCTTGCGCACGGCGAAAACGAGAGCCCAACCGCATCGGCTATCTCGGCAACAGTACGGCGCGCATCATCCTGCAATAACGCAAGAATCGCTTTGTCTTTATTGTCCAAACCGCCTCCTTGATGGTTTTTATTAATTTATAGCCATAAAAAGATGATAATCGCTAATCCTGGCTCAAATCATCCTTTATTTTGCCACCAATCTCTTCTTTGACGCTGTCACACTTAAATAACGAATCGACAAGGAAGTGATTAATGATGCCTGCACCTTCACAACGTTTATTGGGCATGCTTGCCATGGGCTTGACCGTGACCATCTGGGCAAGCTTATTTATTTCATTACGTCAGGCCAGCCAATCGGTATTGACCAGTGGCAATATTGCCTTATTGCGCTTCTTACCCGCCGCGTTGTTATTTGGTTGGTTGAGTCGTCATCGAGTACGCCATATTGTCACTACCCCCAAACGTTATCTGTTTGCGATTGCATTTGGCGCAGGATTACCGTTTTATCTGCTGGCTGCCACGGGGATGCAGTTTGCGCCTGTGGCTGACGGAGCCTCATTAATACCTGGGATCTTACCGCTGTTTGTTTCCACCATTGCTTGGACTGTTTATGGCGAATCGCTCTCCATGGGACGACGATTAGGCATTAGTCTGATTGTGCTCGGTATTGGCGCATTTTTATGGCACTCCTTGTTCTTTTCACCTTGGCCTGTCACCCAAGGCCATCTGATTTTGCTCGCAGCCAGTATCAGTTGGGCCTGGTTTACCATTGGCGTACGCGTGACAGGATTAAGTGCTGCGGAAGCCGGTGCGGTATTAGCGATATCGGCTGTATTACTGCTGCCGGTGGGCGCATTGAGTGGGCTTATTTCGTTTAACCTACTCCAAGCGCCATTCGATGAACTTGGTTATCACATTCTTGCTCAAGGCTTGGGCGTGGGGATTATTGCCAACTACAGCTACGCCTTTGCCATTCGCCGGTTAGGAGCTGAAATGAGTGCCGCGATGGGGGCATTTACGCCTGTGGTGGCCGCGTTAATGGCCATACCGGTTTTCGGTGAAACGGTTAGCATACTCACTCTGGCGGCGATGGCGTTGATCGTGCTTGGCGCTGTGTTAGCCAGTGATGTGATCAAATGGCGTCGTGCACAAACCAAAAGCGACCCGCAGGCCGCTTAAACTTGGTACTTATCATTTGCCAGCATGATTTGATGCTGGCTGTGGTCGAGCATGAAAAAGCGCCCGTTATAAGTGATCACCACGACGCAAGGCATCAATGCGTTTTTCTAGCGGCGGGTGCGTCATAAACAACTCGCTCAGTGTTTTCTTGCCGTTGATACCGAACGCCATCATCGATCCTTCTAGCTTTGGCTCTTGGCTCACTTTTAAGCGCTCAAGTGCTGCAATCATTTTCTGTTTGCCCACCAGCTGCGCAGATCCGGCATCAGCACGGAATTCACGATGACGGCTAAACCACATGGTGAGGATGCTGGCCAGAATACCAAAGACGATTTCCAACACGGAAGAGATCAGGAAATACATCATCCAGTTGCCGCCGCCTTCGCCTTCTTCGTCACTATTCATGCCACTGACTGCCCCTGCGATCACACGTGAAATAAAGATCACGAAGGTGTTCACGACGCCTTGCATTAAGGTCATGGTGATCATGTCACCATTAGCGATGTGACTGATTTCATGCGCCAGTACCGCTTCGGCTTCATCGCGGGTCATGTTTTGCATTAACCCGGTCGAGACCGCCACGACAGAATCGTTACGCTTAGCACCGGTGGCAAAGGCGTTGATATCGGGTGAGTTATAAATCGCGACCGTTGGCATGCCAATCCCAGCACGTTGTGCTTGTTGGCTCACGGTGTTCATTAGCCAGTGCTCGGTTTCGTTACGTGGATGCTCAATCACTTGCGCGCCGACAGAACGAAGCGCCATCGATTTAGACATCAGTAGCGAAATGATCGAACCACCAAAACCGAAGACGGCCGCCAGCACTAGCAGTCCGGACAAGCTCCCCGGCTGCATGCCAGTCACGGCATAAATAATATTTAGCACAATGCTAAATACAATCAGTACCGCAAAGTTGGTAGCAAGAAATAATCCTATGCGTTTCATTATGTCTCTCCGTCGCTTAAACCCAGTGTTCAGCGCTTGCTTGTTGTATTGGTAGAAGTTGTATTGGTGGACGTTGTATTAGTAAAAATTGTATTGGTGAAAGCTGTATTGGTGAAAGCTGTATTGATGAAAATAGTATGGGCATTCAAGATAAAAACAATCCTTTGATGCATTTTGTTACCAATAAAGTGATGTCGTCATCAAGCTCCGACCAGTTAGTGTGGCACGTTATTCCCATCTAATCTAAACAAAATGTGACCTCTCGCCAAGCTATGTATTTGTCTTATTTTTCATTGGTTTAAAAATAAACAATGCAGAAAAAGCCAATAAAAAAGACAAAAAGCCACGACTATAGACTTTGGTCGAGTTGTCTTCGCGCTCGAGTCAGGCTAATTTATACCCAGCTGTTTAAAACTACGACACTCACGAGGCTGTTTCGCAACGCGCAGACACCCTCATCAGACAGTATAAATCACAAACTGTTGCATACTTCATCCTTGCAACGCGTTATCAATGGAGTGAGACCATGGCAGAGCAAGAAAATTACCGCGTCGCGATCGACATCTTAACCTGTCATCTTGGCATGAGCTTCGATGAAGCCTGTTCAGAGCTTGGATTAGCGTCAGATGACGCGTCGGCGGCACGTCAAATGGCAGAGATACAGCAAAGCTTAATGGGCGTGCGAGGCGACCAAAAGTAACGGTCTATCTGCATCAGCTACTGAATAGACAAAGCCAGCATAGCGCTGGCTTTTTTGATCGCCACATTTCCATAAATTGTTTACAACTGCGAAACATCTAAGTGACTCGCGCATTGTGTTGGTGAGGCATCGGCAGCAAACGGCAAGTGCCCGAGACAAGGCGCATCTAAATGGGCGTTTAAATAGCGCACCATCTCGTCACTGTGCTGCGCCTTGGGATCCACGGCGTTTGCCACCCATCCGGCTAATTCAAGCCCGCGGGCACGAATGGCCTCTGCAGTGAGCAAAGCATGGTTTAAACAGCCAAGTTTAATCCCCACCACCATGATCACTGGCAGCTGATGGGTAACTACCCAATCGGCCAGCGTTTCCGTCTCACTCAGTGGCACTTGCCAGCCGCCGGCACCTTCTACCAATATCGGGCGAGCCTGCTGTTTTAAATGTCCTAACCCATCGCTTAGTATCTGGGTATCAATGGGCGTATTGGCTAACGCGGCCGCCCAATGCGGCGAACATGGCATTTCTAACAACACTGGGTTGATCGCGGCATACGGCAATGCGATCGCACTGGCGCGCTGCAAAGTGACAGCGTCACTATTTAGTTGGTGATCAGGCGCTAAATCAGCACCAGCGGCGACAGGCTTGTAGCCCACCGCTTGATAGCCCTTTGCGATAAAAGCGTGCAACAGCGCCGCCGTGGTATAGGTTTTCCCTACTTCGGTGTCGGTGCCGGTAATAAAGTAACTGTCATGCATGATGGTGAATCACTATATAGCCAATTTGATAGGTCGCCGGTAAGGTGTTGGCGGCGAGCGCAAAACGCTGATACGCCTTCTCCACCGCGCTAAACTGCGCTCTTGTCGCCAGCCCTTGCTGCCCCGCACCTTGCGGGCGATAGGTGGCACCAATGCCTTTTAAGCTTTTCATCACCGCATGGGCATTGGCAAAGGTCAGCTGTTCGCTTTCTTGCAACACGGTTGCGTGCATCAGCCCGGCGCGTTGGGTCGCCTGCTGTAACCCTGATAAAGAGATAAAGCGGTTCACTCGTGACGTGCCGCATGCTTGTTGCCACGCGCTATCGAGTTCACACAAGGATCCGGTGAGCAGTGTCGAAACAAGAATTTTCCCGCCGGGTTTGACGACCCGACTCAGCTCCGCCAATGGCACGTGTAAATCATCACACCATTGCAGCGCTAACGAGCTAAATGCTAGATCGACACTGTTATCAGCCAGCGGCAAATGCTCCGCATCTGCTTGTACGGCTAGCATGGCATCGTCACAGCGCGCTTTTGCCGTCGCAAGCATGGGGGCGCTGAGATCCAGTCCAATCACTGTCTTGGCATGAGTCATCCACTGCTGAGTGAAATAACCGGTGCCACAGCCGACATCTAAGACGGTACCGAGACGGACAGCCTTTTGCTTTTGCTTTTGCTCTGACTCAGCCAATGCTATTAACCGATGACCGACACGGCGCTGCAGCGTCGCACTGTCGTCATAATGGGGCGCGGCTCGGCCAAACGCTTGAGCAATCGCTTGTTTATCGGCGACGGTCATGCTGTCACCCCACACGCTTTGTCGCTCGCTAATACCGGCTTAAGCGCCTCAATCAATGCGGTGATATCTGTTTTTTGATGCTGCGCAGACAGGCTGATCCGCAGACGTGCGGTGTTAGCAGGCACAGTCGGTGGCCGAATCGCTCCTACTCGGATATGGGCCTTCATCAGAGCGTGATTCACCTGCTGTAATGCTGCCAAATCGCCGATAATCAGCGGCTTGACCGGGCTAGGCGTTGCAAGCAGTTGCGGGAAGGGCTGCTTATCTAAAGAATGAGTACTGAAGGAATGCGGTTCGAAAGCAGAGTCGGTTTCTAACCAGTCCTGGAGGCCTTGCGCTAACTGTTCGGCATGGGCGCTGAGTATTTCTCGCCGCCAGTGCTCTGTTCGTGCCAGCCTCATCGCATCCTCAATGAGTGCCGCTTGCGCAGGTGGCATAGCCGTCGAGTACACATAATGGCGAGCGAACTGGCGTAAATAGTCAATGATGGTGGGAGAAGCCAGCACTGCCGCCCCCGCCACGCCCAGGGCTTTTCCAAACGTCACGATTAAAATATCCGGCCGCGCGCCACGACTGATACTGCCCTCGCCTTCTTGCCCTAACACGCCAATCCCATGCGCATCATCCAGCGCCCAGAGCGCGCCCGATTGGTTAGCAATCGCGGCAAGACTCTCGGTTGGCGACACATCACCATCCATGCTAAATACCCCTTCCGAGACAATCAGCGATGCGGAAGGCTGGATTTGCTTTGCGAGCAGTTGGCGAAGGTGTGCCATGTCGTTATGACGAAAACGCCGCTGCGTGGCAGGGCTCAATAAACCCGCCTCAATCAAGGAGGCATGGTTGAGTTTGTCTTGAAACAAGGCATCGTCTTTGCCTAACAGCGTAAAGAGCAACGCCTGATTGGCGGCAAAACCACTATTAAACAGTATCGCTTGCGGGTAACCCAGCCAATCACACAGCTGATCACAAAGGGATTGATGCGCTGCGGTAAAACCAGAGACTACCGGCGAAGCCGTCGCGCCCGCGCCCCAGCGTTCAAGGTGCTGCTGCGCCTTTTTGACCAATCGCGGATCTTGCGCGAGGCCTAAGTAATCATTACCGGCAAAGTTGCGCCATGACTCGGCGACGGCATTGTCACCACTTTGCCGCCACAGGCCTTGTTGCTGGCGTACGGTCAGCTCGTCCTGATAACGACGGGTCAGCGCTGATGTTGTGTCAGTCATGGGGATTTAGACACTGGCATCGTAGAACAAATCGCCCTCTTGCGGGCGCGATGCCACTCGCTCGGCCACTTGCTCAAGTAAGTCGTGCTCAGTGACTTGATCGGGCTTTTGGCTGACCGCTTCACGATTAATACCCAGCTTTTTAAATAGCTGCATATCCGCGTCTTCGTCAGGGTTTGGGGTGGTCAACAGCTTGCAGCCATAGAATATCGAGTTGGCGCCAGCCATAAAGCACAAGGTTTGCATTTGCTCGTTCATGTCTTCGCGTCCGGCAGACAGCCGTACCGCCGATTTAGGCATCATGATCCGCGCCACCGCGATAATGCGAACAAAATCGAACGGGTCGACGTCATCGACGTTCTCAAGCGGCGTGCCTTTCACCTTGACCAGCATGTTGATCGGCACGCTTTCTGGGTGAGCAGGCATATTGGCCAACTCCATCAGCAAGCCGGCACGATCGCGGGTACTTTCGCCCAGTCCGATAATCCCGCCTGAGCAGACTTTCATCCCCGCCTCTCGCACGTTGGATAAGGTATCAAGGCGCTCTTGATAGGTCCGCGTGGTAATGACGTTGCCGTAAAACTCAGGCGACGTATCTAAATTATGGTTGTAGTAATCTAAGCCCGCTTCAGAGAGCGTTTGGGCCTGCTCGTTATCCAACATGCCCAGTGTCATGCAGGTTTCTAATCCTAGGCTTTTCACTCCTTGGATCATATCGAGCAGGTACGGCATGTCGCGTTGCTTGGGGTTTTTCCAGGCAGCGCCCATACAAAAACGCGTCGCACCCGAGGCTTTGGCTTTGTGTGCCGCTTCTAGCACCTGTTCGACTTCCATCAGGCGTTCTTTTTCAACATCGGTGCGATACCGCGCACTTTGCGGACAATACTTGCAGTCTTCTGGACACGCGCCAGTTTTGATCGATAACAGCGTGCTGACTTGCACTTGATTGGCAGGATGATATTCACGATGCACTTGCTGCGCGTCAAACAGCAAATCCATAAAGGGTTTATCGAACAATGCTTGCACGTCCTGTGCGGTCCAGTTGTGTCTTATTTCCACGCGGTTTCCCCGTTGTTGTCGTTTTAATGCTTGGCTAGTCTACCCACAGACGTTAACCTGTCAACACAACAAGAACACACTGGTTTACATCTGATTTATTTATGAGCATAAACACCCATTTTGACCGTGAACATATCTGGCATCCCTACACCTCAACGCTCGACCCGTTGCCTTGCTTACCTGTCTCACACGCAAGCGGCGCCGAGCTATATCTTGAGGACGGCACCGCTTTGATTGATGGCATGTCATCATGGTGGGCAGCCATTCACGGCTACAACCACCCTGCTTTAAACGCTGCGGTACATCAGCAAATCGATAAGATGTCGCATGTGATGTTTGGCGGCCTTACCCACCAGCCCGCGGTATCGCTTTGCGAGCGCTTGGTCGCACATTCACCCGCCCCGCTCACGCAAGTGTTTTTGGCCGATTCTGGCTCTGTGTCAGTAGAAGTGGCACTTAAAATGGCGATGCAATATTGGCAGGGGCTCGGCGAGTCGCGCGCACAGTTTTTGACCTTGCGTCATGGCTATCATGGCGACACGTTCGCCGCCATGTCGGTGACGGATCCTGATAATTCGATGCACAAACTCTACAAAGGGTTTCTGCCTCAGCATCATTTTGTGCCCTCCCCACAAAGCCGCTTTGACGGTGAGTGGAACCCTAACGACATGCAGCCTATGCGCGACGCACTCGCCACCCATCACGGTCAACTGGCCGCGGTGATCTTAGAGCCCATCGTGCAAGGCGCAGGTGGTATGCGCTTTTATCATCCCGAATACCTGCGTCAAGTGCGCGCCTTGTGCGACGAATTTGATGTGCTGCTGATTGTGGATGAAATTGCCACCGGATTTGGCCGAACTGGAAAACTATTTGCCTGCGACCACGCGGGGATCAGCCCAGATATACTCTGCGTCGGTAAAGCACTGACCGGCGGCTACATGACCTTGGCCGCCACGCTCACTACCCGCCATGTGGCCGATACCGTCTGCAGCGGTGATGCAGGCTGTTTTATGCACGGCCCCACCTTTATGGGCAATCCTCTCGCCTGCGCCGTGGCCTGCGCCAGCATTGATACCTTGCTAGAAAGTGACTGGCCGCAGACCGTCGCGCACATCGAGCAACAGCTGAAAACTGGCTTAGCGCCTGCTCGCGCATTGGAATGTGTGGCGGACGTGCGTGTGCTTGGCGCAATTGGCGTGATAGAACTGACCGTTCCGGTGAATCTGGCCGATATTCAGCCTTTAATGACCGCACAAGGCATTTGGGTTCGCCCGTTCGGTAAACTGGTGTATGTGATGCCACCCTATTGCATCCGCGACGACCAACTCCACCAACTCACCCAAGGGATGATCACCGCAATTACGCAGTTTTTTGGTGAGTAGATAGGGCGCCTGTTGCACTGCGCCTGTCACGATCGGCGTCAATATTTGGCTTCGATGTCGGATGGCGCGCGGCACACATCGTGATAATGACTGGCATCGTGCTGGCGCTTATGCCGACCTACGCGTACTTTAACGCCGATGGTGCCATGGGCGTCGGTGACACAAGCTCTTGGCATAGTGCTGGGTATGTGCAAGTTGCCAACGGGTGCTAGTCACGTTCGATGCCAAATTTAACCCCGATGTCCGATGGCGCCGTGCAACGGGCGCGCCACTTACATCGAGTCACGAGGGTCACATCGCACTGGCGCTTTTCCGACCTACGCGTACTTTAACGCCGATGGTGCCATTGGCGTAGGTGACACAAGCCCCGGTAATATGTCAACCACTATGCACTATGTCGCCTGGGCGCCTGTCACGATCGATGCCAAATTTAACACCGATGTCCGATGGCGCCGTGCAACGGGCGCGCGGCGTAAACCACACCAAGCTTGCGCGATCGAGAAGGCGCTTATGCCGACCTACGCGATATTCAGGATTTTTGAATACAGAGCGCTTCGCTTGCGGAGTACAGAAGAGAGCAGATCGCGCTTGCATCGGCTCTTTCTGTATTCTGTATTCCGTCAGATGGTGCCATTGGCGACGTTGACTTTCGGTGCTGCGAAGCCACGGAAGATATTATGAACGGAGAGCAGCGCAAAGACGCCAACCACCACACCAAGATGCCATGCTTCGCTAACGCCCAAACTCAATAGCGCCATACTGATTAACGCAGAAATGATCATCTGTCCACCACCGGAGAGCGCGGCGACGGTGCCGGCTTGGTTAGAGTAAGGCTGCATCACCTGCGACTGGGAGCACGGCAGCGCAATCCCGTTGCCAAACACCATAAAGAACTGCCCTATCATCAGCAGCAAGGGATCCATGGGGGTAAACCATAGCCATATCGCTGAGATGAGCTGCATCACCGGTGCCATCAACAGCATACGCTTGGTACCCAAACGCGGCCGAATGCGCGACACCAGCGTGCTGCCCAGCAGTAACCCGCAAGTAGGAATAAGCGCCCACAGCGCATATTGATCCGAGGTCATCCCGATGCGCTCTTGCATTAAAAACGGCATCAGCGACACCGTGGTGATCACCAAGGTGAAGTTCAACCAGCTGATACTGGCGAAATAAAGAAAGTATGGCGTTTTTAACAGTGCGCCATAACGACCAAGGATCACTTTTATCTTAGGTAATGGCGATCGCGTATGCATACTCTCTTTAAATAAGAAAAAGAGCACGCACCACACCAAGCTGGTATAAACCATCAATAAAATAAAGATCGCTAACCAACCAAGATTGTGATTCACGAACCCACCGATCACGGGCGCGACAATCGGGGTAAAAGACGCCACCATGATCAAATACGACATCGCCTGTGGCAGTTGGTCGCCGGAATACGAGTCACGGGTAAAGGCTCGCGAGAGGACGGCACAACACCCCGTGCCCATCCCCTGAATACAACGGCCAATCACCAACCCGGTAAAACTGGCGCTAAAGCTCACCATCACGGTTAACCCAACCAGTGAAAGCAAGACACCGGCTAATAGCACGCGGCGGCGTCCGAGTGCATCCGAAATGGGGCCATAGATAAATTGTGACGGGCCAAACCCGAGCAGGTAAGCGGAAATAAGCAGTTGGACATCGTCCATGCTGAGATTGAAGTCACGAGCGATCCAAGGTAATGATGGAAAAACCAATCCCATGCTGAATTGCCCGATACTGACCGTTAAGCATGCCAGCAATACGGGCGACCAATTAAATGGACGAGTAGCCGATTGCATCTCAATTCCTATGCGTTCTGTGTGTTAGGCGAGCGAGGAAACTGTGACTCTAGCGAATGCTACAACCACAAGCTGAGAGGCATGTTAACGCAATAACTCCCTGAATGGTAAACAATGATTAAGAATGTACATCAATGGCCAGCTATCGCTGGCCGGTTTAAAAAACTAGAAAGCCGGTTCGATCGTGCCATCAAAGGTTTTTTGTAGAAACGCACGTGTTGCCTCTGATTGAAATAGCGCCAACAAACGCTGATAGGTCGGATTATCTTTATCCTCTGCCCGCGCTGCCACGACCATCACCGCGAGCGGTGCGTCTTTCGATTCTAAGAAAATACCTTGATCACTTGGATTAAGCCCTGATGACATCACATAGTTCATGGTAATTGCAGCAGCATCGACATCTTGTAGGCTGCGAGGCAATTGTGCCGCTTCTACTTCGACAAAATCGAGCTGCTTGGGATTAGCGGTAACATCTTGTAGCGTCGCTTGAAAGCCAACGTTATCGGCCAAGGTGATCAGCCCTGCGTCTTGCAGTAATAGCAAAGCGCGCCCGGCGTTGGTCGGATCGTTAGGGATCGCAATTTGTGCGCCTTGGGGTAAATCGTCCACGCGCTGTACTTTGTCTGAGTAAATCCCCATCCGCATAAGGATGGAACGCCCAATCGAGACCAATTCACTATCATGGTTTTGATTAAAGTTATCGAGAAACGGCTGATGTTGGTAACTATTTAAATCAAGACTGCCATCTGCCAGACCGGCATTCGGAGAGATGTAATCCGAAAATTCCACCACTTCGACATGAATTCCTTCGGTTTTAGCCTGTTTCGCAACCGCTTCTACGACTTGCGCATGGGGACCGACAGTCGCACCAATCTTTATCGTTTCTGGCTGATCTGAGCAGCCGCTGATAATCAACGCCAGTAACACTGACGCAATCCAAAATCCTGGTCGCTTTAACGTCATTCCGATTCCCTTAGAAAAGTAGATGTTTAGACGTCCAGAATGCCACAGCTTATAATGATGTCAACCTGATTGTGGTAATGCAGTCTCTGTCTTGATCGTATCCAACCCTAGTCGCGTAGTGGCAGGCATGTTGAATCAATAAGGAGGCGTAGATATGACGAAGCTGTTTCCTCTACCCTTGTTCTTACTACCCGGGGGCAGAGCTAAGCTGCGCATTTTTGAACCTCGCTATTTGCGCTTGGTCCGTGAATGCTCGGCGAATCAACAGGGATTCGTACTGGCGATGATGCAAGGTAAACGTTTATATCGATATGGCACACTGGTGGACATTGTCGATTTTGAAACACTACCCGATGGTTTATTAGGCATTACCATTGCAGGTCGTCAACGGGTAAAAATTCAATCGACAGAGCAAGAAGCCGACAAGCTCTGGGTGGGCGAGATACAGGCACTGAATGACTGGCCACATGACGAGTTTATTGACCAGGAAGAAAATGAAGAAAAAATGCGTATCGCCGCAGGACTTAAAAATGTCTTCGCCGCCCACCCGGATCATGCTGAGCAGTATGAGGCGCCGTATTTCGAAGACTTAACCTGGAGTTGCCAACGCTGGTTAGAAATTTTGCCGCTTTCTAACGCGCAAAAACAATGGTTTATCGCGCAAGAATCGGCAGAAGAGGCGAAGCAATTTATCAGTCAGCTTCTCGAGCAAGAAGTCGAGTGATCCAATTGTTTTAAGCCTCGTATTGGAAGCGAGATGGACGGCTACGACAGATAGGACTCAACTATGACTGCGCCACAAACCATGTATACTGAGACCACCATTTCCAGACGGGACACGCGTGCCAACATGACTGACGTGACGAAGGAAGAGTTGTCTGAATTATTAGCAAAAGTTGCAGAAGACCGCGACCGCATAGCGTTCGAACGTTTGTTCCGATTTTTTGGCCCTAAGATACGCGCTTATGGTTCAAAACATTTAAGAGCTGACGGCCAAGCAATGGAATTAGTACAAGAAACCATGCTAGTGGTATGGCGCAAAGCCCACTTGTATAATTCTGACAAAGGCGCGGCGACGACATGGGTATTCACTATCATGCGTAACTTAAGCTTCGATATGCTCCGCAAGGTGCAATCGAATCGCGAAGACAATTTTAGCGATGATATCTGGCCCATTCTCGAGTCAGGGCAACAGGACAACGAAACAGATTCCGGTGCTCAGTACATGATGGACCAAGAGCTTCTCAGTTTTATTGACGAGTTACCCGCGGTCCAGCAGCAGGTGGTTAGAGGGGTTTATCTCAAGCAATTGACTCATCAAGAGTTGTCAGAACAATTAAATGTGCCATTGGGCACCGTCAAGTCCCGATTGCGTTTAGGTCTAGAAAAGCTTCGCAATCACCTGGAGGTAAAACAATGATTAAGTATCACCCATCGACCGATTTACTGGATGCTTTTGCTGCTGGCAAATTGCCGACTTCGATGGCGATTGCGTTGTCTGCTCATGTTGAACTTTGCCAGGAGTGCCAAGCTTACGTGGCTACTGCAGAAGAAAGGCTTGCATCAGTGGCGTTTGCTCAAGAAACAGTCGGCGACGAAGCGTTAATGGTAAATGAATGGGATCACAACGCTGAAGATGAAATGCTATCCGCCATTTTTGAACAAGCGGCTGCCAACGATACCGATGCGTTGACGCAATCTGGGGCGGAACAACCCGAAGCGCGCGCAACACAAATTACTGTCGGTGAAAAAACATATGCCTTACCTCGGGCACTGCGACGATTCGGCGATTCAAATTGGGCATCCTTTGGTAAAGTTCAACGTGCGCGACTTAATCTTGACGAAGGGGCAACGCGAGCCAGTTTTCTTCATATCGATGAAGGCGGTTCAGTGCCTGCGCACACTCACAAGGGCTATGAGTTAACCCTTTTGTTGGACGGTACCTTTGAAGATGAAAGTGGTCAGTATGTGCCAGGTGACTTTATTTTACTCGATAGCCGTCACCATCATACGCCATACACAAAAGAAGGTTGCCTTTGCTATACCATTGCAGATGCCCCTCTCTACTTCACAAAAGGCGTGAGTAAGTTGCTCAATACCGTGGGACATGCGATTTACTAAAAATTTCTGTGCTAGTTGTTATCCTTCGGCGACCGCTATGGTCGCCTTTTTTTATGCTAGATGGCCGCCTAAATCCACGTATTTGCTCGGCTAGACCTAGAATTATCACCATTTATTCTGCAGCGATAACAGAATAATTACACTAAATAAACCTCTCATTAATCATAACTCGCCACTTCAGTCCTACCTAACTAGTTCAAAGTAACAATTTTCCCTTTACATAGGGTGAATTTAACTGGTTTAATTCGTCACTTCTAACGATTCATTAACAGCCATTGATAATAAACACAGTGAAGTGAGAGTCACATGAGTCAAACACAACTCGCCAGTGTCAGTCGAGGTAACTCGCTGGTACTTCAAATACTCATCGGTATTCTTGCCGGTGGTGTTTTAGCCTATCTATCCCCCGAGCTTGCTGGCACAGCCGGATTGCTCGGACAACTTTTTGTCAGCGCATTGAAGGCCGTCGCACCCATTTTGGTTTTCGTTTTAGTGGCAGCGTCCATTGCCAACCAGAAACAAGGCCAACGGGCCAACATGCGCCCCATTATTGGGCTTTATCTTATCGGCACCCTTGCGGCTTCATTGACCGCGGTGACCATGAGTTTTTTGTTCCCGACTACCCTCGAGTTTGCCGCAACGGATGCTAGCATTACGCCGCCAGAGGGCATTAGCCAGGTATTAAGTACGCTACTTTTCAATATCGTTGACAACCCTGTTAACGCGTTGATGAGTGGTAACTATATTGGTATTTTGGCTTGGGCGATTGGCTTAGGTATTGCTCTTCATCATGCGTCGAACGAAACCAAACGTGTCTTCTCGGATGTATCCGAGGGGGTATCGATGATCGTCCGCTTTGTGATCCGGTTTGCGCCTTTGGGTATTTTTGGCTTAGTAGCAAGCACGTTAGCGAAAAGTGGCTTTGATGCTTTGATGGGGTATTTACACCTTTTGGGGGTGCTACTCGGCAGTATGGCAACCATCGCCTTGGTGGTAAATCCGCTGATTGTGTATATCAAAACGCGTCAAAACCCCTATCCCCTTGTTTTTCGCTGCCTGCGTGAGAGCGGTCTCACCGCTTTCTTCACCCGTAGCTCTGCAGCCAACATTCCAGTGAATATGCAGCTATGCCGCCGCCTTGATTTGGATGAAGATACTTATTCTGTCTCTATCCCACTCGGTGCCACCATCAATATGGGAGGCGCGGCGATCACCATTACCGTATTAACCCTGGCTGCTGTTCATACACTCGGTATCCAAGTGGATATCGCCACGGCTGTGCTGTTGAGTGTGGTGGCCGCGGTATCCGCGTGCGGCGCGTCGGGGGTTGCTGGCGGCTCCCTATTGTTGATCCCACTCGCGTGTAATTTGTTTGGTATTCCACAAGAGATTGCCATGCAAGTGGTTGGGATTGGCTTTACTATCGGTGTTTTACAAGACTCTGCCGAAACGGGCCTGAATAGCTCAACCGACGTAGTATTTACCGCGGCGGCATGCTTGGGTGAAGAGCGTAAAAACAGCTAACCAACGCCCTTAGCCAAGATCAAAAAAAAGCAGGTGCATCAACACCTGCTTTTTCTTTAACCGCTTTTTAATTGTCAACCAAGGCAACGATTAGCCCTCCAGCACTTTCATCAGCAAATTGCCATCGTACATCGCCTGCTTTACCATCGCCGCTCCAGGCATCGTCGCTTGGGTATAGAAATAGCTTTCTTCCAAGACTAGGTACTTGCTATACAGCGGAATCGTCTGCGTTTTTAAACATTCCATGATCGCAGGATACAAGACCGATTTAGCGCGATTGAATTCGCCACCAAATAATATTTTTTCTGGGTTAAATAAATTCACCACAATCGCTATGGCGGTTCCCAAGTGATGCCCCAGCTCGGTGATCACTTGGTGGGCCAAACCATCGCCTGACACCGCTGCATCGCATATAGCCTCTATCGTGAGGGGTTGGTCGTGCAAGCAACTCGGATGCCCTTCATTGAGCAATGTCTCCACCTGCTCATAGATCGCGGACAGGCTTGCGACCGTTTCCAAACAGCCATAATTACCGCAAAAACACCGCTTACCAAAGGGCTTAATTTGAATATGACCTAACTCGCCAACGTTACCGATCCGCCCTTGAAGCACTTTGCCCTCGAGCACAATACCGGCCCCAACGCCGCTGTGAACCGCGACCAGAACGGCGCTGTCTGCTTCTTTCGCGTTACCAAACAACTTTTCCGCTAGTGCCCAAGAACGGGTGTCGTTCCCCACAAATACCGGTAAACCGGTCTCACGATGTAATACAGGCCCTAGAGGCATATGGTCGACCTCGAAGTGCGGCATTTGAATCACGGTGCCTTGGGCACTATTTACCAAGCCCGGTAGCGAAATCGCAATACTGGTGACACGATCCACCGTTTGTTGGTGACGAGAGAAAAACGCATTGACATGATCGACCACGGTAGTGAGTAATGCACTTTGCGCCACCACCGTTAATTCATGCCGTTCTTGAATCAAAATTTCACTGCTTAGCGAATGCAGCGCCAGAGTGAGATAACCTCTTCCTAGACGCATGGACAAAAATTGCCAGCCTTCGTTATCCAGCATAAGCCCTACAGCTGGACGCCCGCGCATGCTCGTTTCTTGGATCGGCGCCTCTTTTACAAGGTGAGCGTCCATCAGTTCGCGCACAATTTTGGTGATACTGGCAGGCGCCAGTTGGCTGCGTTTCGAGAGTTCGATCCGCGAAATAGGCTCAAAACGGTCGATTAAGTTATAAATCGTGCCCGCATTTTTGCGCTTAATATGATCGATATGTCCCGGCTGCCCAATAATCATGCCCTTTCCTATTACTACGTGGCTGTGGCGATAAACCCTGACACCGCCTATTTAGGTGAATTTTTTTACTTCGCGAACTAATTGTGAAGCAATTGGCCGCTAGCACGTGACATTTGTCACTTTGTATCTTTGAAATCGCGTACAAACTCACAAAACCTGTCTAAACAGTAACGCTGTTCATCCTCTAATCGCGGGCTAAAAAACAAGATCTCAAACTTATTCGTTGGCATAATGCGGAGCTCATATTCTATCGCTATTAATCACCATGTACCGAGTCAACGAGATATTTGAAACGATCCAGGGCGAAGGCACCTTCACAGGGGTTCCGTCGGTTTTTGTCCGCTTGCAAGGATGTCCAGTAGGATGTGCCTGGTGCGATACTAAGCAAACCTGGGAAACGGATGATAAGGATCAGCAAGATAAGATCTTTATTATTGATAAGTCAGAGGATTCACCGACTTGGTGCTGGCTAGGAGCCGAAGATATCGTCACTGAAATCACGCAACGCTATCACGCTAAGCATATCGTGATTACCGGGGGCGAACCCTGTCTTTATGATTTGGTACCTTTAACGGAAGCCTTAGAAGAGGCTGGATGCCAATGCCAAATTGAAACCAGTGGCACCTATACGGTCTATGCGAGCCAAGCCACCTGGGTAACGGTGTCGCCCAAAATCAATATGCGCGGTAAATTGCCCGTTCTCGCCAGTGCGATGGCGCGAGCCAATGAGATAAAACATCCGGTGGGGACAGAAAAGGACATTACACAACTAGAGATTCTGCTTGAGACCTGCCCAGCCTCTCCTAGTGCAACCATTGCGCTGCAGCCGGTAAGCCAAAAGCCACGTGCAACCAAACTTTGCATCGACACCTGCATTGCGCGCGGCTGGCGTTTATCCGTGCAAACACACAAGTATTTGAATATCGCCTAAGTGACGATGACGGTGACAAGATAAATCGCGCCGTCATGGAGCAAAGCACACGTCGAAAAAGCGACAAAAAACGCCGAGTACTAAAGTAACCTCATAAAGTTAGGCACTGCTACTCGGCGTTTTTTATTTCTCTCGACTGCTTCTTATTTACCTCGAGTATTGTTACTCACGTCGAGTTTCGTTACTCACCTCGATAAGTGCAACCTGCGGTACAAGTTTCTTTCACCATGACCTGACTTAACAGAGGCAGATTCGGTTTTACCTGTTGCCAAATCCAGTGTGCTAGCACTTCACTGGTTGGATTTTCTAGCCCTTCAATGTCATTGAGATAGTAGTGATCCAGGCGCTGATAAATCGGTTTGAAAGCCGCTTTTATTTCGGCAAAGTCGATCACCCACCCCGTATACGGATCAACGTCGCCTTCTACATACAAACGCACCGTAAATGAATGCCCATGTAAACGCCCACATTTATGGCCTTCTGGCACATTCGGTAAATGGTGTGCCGCCTCAAAGGTAAATTCTTTAAACAACTCAGTGGTCATTTTACTTCATTCCAACAACAACAAGAGGCCGCATGCTACTTAAATTCGCTGGCCGACTCAAACGCATTCATCCGAGCACACCCGTTAGTCTGTGCGGCCAGAATGCCTCGCAATACGGGTTTCCATCTCATTATTGGGACGATTTACGTCGATGAAATCACACATTTTATATGAGGATACCGCCACAAGTGCGCTCTCGGTTTAACATAGCCGCTACAGGCTAGAACTGATAACTCTATAAATTAATAACAAATGGTTGACTCATGCGTATGACCCTTGCGAGCAAAATTCTTCTTGCTCTTTTTCTTGTTTTCGCTCTTGTGCTCGCCACCTCGCTGGCCTATCAGTCGCATCAACAAAAAGCCTTGATGACATCGATTGTCAGCGAGCAAACCTTAGATAAAGCGTCCAACTACTTTGATAGCCTTAATATGCTGATGCTCACCGGCACCATCAGTCAGCGTAATACGTTGCGAGAGAAAATGCTGTCACACAAAGGCATCGACGACGCTCGCGTGATCCGTGGAGAGGCAATTACCCGCTTTTTTGGCCCAGGAAATCCTGAGCAATCTGCTCAGGATGCCATTGACCAACGTGCCCTCAAAGGTGAAACCATTGTCGAAACCTTTGATGCTGATGCGGGAAAAGGATTGGTGGTCGCCCTGCCGATGAAAGCGAGCAGCGATTATCGCGGTACCAATTGTCTGCAATGCCACGTAGCAGAGGAAGGCACCGTACTCGGTGTTATCCGGCTCGAGTATGATCTTGAGCCTTTGTATAGCACTATCGATAGAGAAATGTTAATTACCGCTGGGATCATGGGCAGCATCGCTGTGATTGGATTTTTAATCTCACTCACTGTGATTCGCCGCTGGGTAGTCTCCCCGCTTAAGCGCGTCTCTGCCTTTATGAAACGCACCAGCCACGACAAAAATCTTTCCGAGCGCCTCAACAATACCCGTGACGACGAGATTGGTGAACTGTGCAATAGTTGCGACCAGTTGCTTGATAACTTTGCTGCCAGCCTGCAACAAGTTCAGCGCACCTCAGAAACCCTGTCTGCTGAGGCCATGAATCTGATCCGTGTCTCAAGCCATACCGATCAATTAGCTGATAGCCAACGTCACGAAACCAATGACATGTCTTCAGCCATCGATGATGTGCAGCAGCATCAACACGACATTCAAAATCGTACTCAAGAAGCGGCGCAATTGAGTGAATCTGCCGCAGGCAGTGCCAATCAGGGCAGTGATCTGGCGAATGTCGCGGCCAATGACATTCGTAAGTTGGTGGCTGATATTGGCCAAGTACGCACACAAATATTGGATGTTAATCAACAAAGCCAGCAAGTAACGACGATCCTCAGCGTGATCCGGGAAATTGCCGAGCAAACTAACTTATTGGCGTTGAATGCCGCCATTGAAGCTGCTCGAGCCGGAGAGCAAGGCCGAGGATTTGCGGTGGTTGCCGACGAAGTACGCAACCTTGCCAGTCGTAGCCATGATGCCACTGGTGAAATCCAAACCATCATTGAAAACTTGTGTGCAGGCAGTGAAGCCTCTGCGCAGGCGGTTGAAGCGACCAGTGAAAGTGCTAATCAACGTGCAGAAACCGTGATGGAACTTTCTACCGCTTTGGGTAATATCGCCGACCAAGTTAGAACGGTCAATGACAACGCCAATGACATCAGCAAACAAAGTGATCACCAGGCGCAAATGACCGATGCCTTGCTCGCTCAAGTGGGTCGTATTCAAAGTCACGCCAACGATACCGCAACCAATGCTAATGAGGTGAAAGCGATTAGTGCAAATCTCGAGCAGCTGGTTGAACAACTTGAAGGGTTAATTGGCCAATTTCAGCTCTCAGACACGCTCAAACCTTGAAGCTATACAGGATACAGGTAAACTTGCTAGTCTAACTTGCAAAATCACTGATGCGGTCACACCCCGTTGGCCGCATTACCTAAACGGAGATAAAAGCGAATTATGACATACGCGCCTGTAGTAGACGTCCTGCGCGGCAAGGCGGCAGTCGACACTGAAGTGACTGTGCGTGGATGGGTCCGGTCACGCCGAGATTCCAAAGCCGGTATTTCTTTTCTTGCCATTTACGATGGTTCTTGTTTTGACCCTATTCAGGCCGTGGTCCCTAATGAGCTGGATAATTATCAGCAAGACGTTCTGCGCCTGACCGCAGGCTGCTCCGTTGAGGTCACGGGTAAGGTTGTTGAATCGCCCGGAAAAGGTCAAGCCTATGAGCTTCAGGCAACGGCAGTGAAGGTCGTTGGCTGGGTTGACGATCCAGACACGTATCCAATGGCGAAAACGCGCCATTCGATTGAGTACTTGCGTGAAGTGGCGCATCTCCGCCCACGTTCAAACGTAATTGGTGCCGTTGCACGTGTACGTCATACGCTCTCACAAGCCATTCATCGCTTTTTCCATGAGCAAGGCTATTACTGGATGTCTGCACCGCTGATCACAGCGTCGGATTGTGAAGGTGCGGGGGAAATGTTCCGGGTGTCTACCCTAGACATGGCCAACGTGCCAAAAACCGAACAAGGCGAAGTCGATTACGATCAAGACTTTTTTGGCAAAGAAGCGTTCTTGACCGTATCGGGTCAGTTAAATGCCGAAACTTACGCCTGTGCACTCAGTAAAGTGTATACGTTTGGTCCCACCTTCCGTGCAGAAAACTCCAATACTAGCCGTCACTTGGCTGAGTTCTGGATGGTTGAGCCAGAAGTGGCGTTTGCCGATCTTGATGACTCTGCCGAGCTTGCAGAAGCCATGTTGAAATATGTCTTCAAGGCCGTGTTGGATGAGCGCAAAGATGACATGCAGTTCTTTGAACAGCGGATCAATAAAGATGTCCTGACTCGTTTGGAGAAATTCGTCAACGCCGACTTTGCGCAAGTGGATTACACCGATGCGGTCACTATTTTGCAAAACAGCGGCCAAACTTTTGAATTCCCCGTTGAGTGGGGCATTGATTTAGCCTCTGAGCATGAGCGTTACCTGGCAGAAGAGCACTTTAATGCACCGGTTGTGGTAAAAAACTACCCGAAAGACATTAAAGCGTTCTATATGCGTATGAACGATGACGGTAAGACCGTTGCTGCGATGGACGTACTCGCACCGGGTATCGGCGAAATCATCGGCGGCTCTCAGCGTGAAGAGCGCCTAGATGTGCTCGACCAACGCCTTGAAGAAATGGGTCTAGAAAAAGAAGATTTCTGGTGGTACCGCGATCTTCGCCGTTATGGCACTGTCCCTCACTCTGGTTTCGGTCTGGGCTTCGAACGTCTGGTTTCATACGTGACGGGAATGAGCAACATTCGTGACGTGATCCCATTCCCTCGCTCACCACGCAATGCCAGTTTCTAAATAGATACACTTATCCAAAGGCTGCAGGTTGCAGCCTTTTATTTGCATTTAGCTTTCATTCATCATAACCATGGACGACACCAATGTTTGAGAAAATCTCTGCGGCACCTGCTGATCCTATCCTAGGGCTAACTGAAGAATTTAAAGCGGATCCACGTGAAGATAAGATTAACCTCGGGGTCGGGGTCTATAAAAACGAGCACGGCGAAACGCCCGTTTTAACCTCAGTAAAAAAAGCCGAGGCACTACTACTCGATAAAGAAACCAGCAAATCTTATTTGAGCATTCCAGGCACCGCCGAATATGGCCTTGCCGTTCAGCAATTACTTTTTGGTGAGCATGCGGATGTCATTAAAGACAAACGCGCACAAACCGCACATTCTCCCGGCGGCACCGGCGCCCTTCGCTTAGCAGGTGAATTTATTAAACGCCACCTAGGCGATGTCACCATTTGGATCAGTAACCCAACTTGGGCTAACCATAAAGGCGTGTTTACCGCGGCAGGTTTAACTCTCGCGGAATACAGCTATTATGATCCGGCCAAAAATGACAAAGATTTTTCAGCGATGGTCGCTGATCTCGAGAAAGCGGCAGCGGGCGATGTCGTGCTACTCCACGGCTGCTGTCATAACCCAACCGGTATCGATCCGACCGAGCAAGAATGGCAAACCTTGGCAGATCTCTGCCAACGTAAAGGCTTACTGCCTATGTTTGACTTTGCATATCAAGGCTTTGCCAAAGGCGTAGAAGAAGACGCAGTCGGTCTGCGTATTTTCGCTAACGTCTGCCCAGAGCTGCTGATCGCAAGCTCATTCTCGAAAAACTTTGGCTTATATAACGAACGCGTTGGTGCCTTCACACTGGTCGGGCGTCAAGAGCAAGAAGCGGTCACCGCCTTTAGCCAAGTTAAAAGTATCGCCCGAGTGATTTACTCTAACCCACCTGCCCATGGCGCAGCGGTGGTGACGACGATTCTTAATGACCCAACGCTCAAGGCTGAATGGTTACAAGAATTGGCCACGATGCGAGACCGCATTAAAGCCATGCGCACGGAATTTGTCAAAACACTCAAAGCGCAAGGCGTCTCACGTGATTTTAGCTTTATTGAGCAACAAAACGGTATGTTCTCGTTCTCAGGGCTGAATAAGGATCAAGTGAATGCATTAAAGGCTGATCATGGTGTCTACATTGTCGGTTCCGGTCGGCTTAATGTTGCGGGTATGACGCACACTAACATGGTGCCACTTTGCACTGCGATCGCAAAGGTTTTAGACTAAGCGTCGCTGTCTTAAAAATGAAACAAAGGGCCGCTAGGCCCTTTTTTTGTTAGTGGCATTTGTATTTAAACAATTTATTAACAAAACAATTAATAACAAGCCATAGCCGCTACACTAAAACCAACCAGGTTTTTTATGAACTGTGACCAAAAAGATAAACCCTATGAGTAATAATGAAGTTGTATTTGGTGACGATGAACGCCTCGTCTCGACCACTGATAAGCGCGGCGTCATTACTTATTGTAATCCGGAATTCATTCGTATTGCGGGTTATGAAGACAATGAGCTGACCGGGGCACCCCATAATATTATTCGTCATGCCGATATGCCGAAAGCGGCGTTCGCGGATATGTGGCGTAACCTTAAGGCCAATCAACCGTGGCGGGGAATTGTCAAAAACCGCTGTAAAAACGGTGATTATTATTGGGTCGATGCGTATGTTACGCCGATTTATGATCGGGGCCAAGTCATGGGCTATCAGTCCGTACGTGTTAAGCCTGATCCCGCCGTGAAGCATCGCGCGGCACAGGTTTACCAAAAGCTCTGTGCGGCAGAAAAAGCAGGGAAATCGCTTAAACACTTTTCGATTGCAGACCTGCCCACAGGCGTAAAACGGGGTTTAATGGCAATCGGTTTAGCCGCCGCGCCCATTTCCCTGATCTTTGATCGCGTGATTTCCGGATGGGATATTGCCGGCGCCATTGCGATGCCATTGATACTGGGGACGATTTTTCGCGATGAGCTTTTTACCCTGCCTACGCTTAGCCGCCGCTTTCAAACGGACTACGACAGTATTAGTCGCTATATTTATTCGGGCACAGGGCTAAGTTCGGTCGTTGATTATAAGGTTAAGCTACTTAATGCCCGAATTCGCACCATTCTGGGTCGTATGCTCGATGCTTCCCTGTCGTTGAACCAGTTTTCGGACGAATTAAGCGCCTTGTCGAAACGCGTCTCCGATGCGATTAACAAGCAAAGCGATCAGATTTCGTCGATTGCTAGCAATATTGACCATGCCTCGGAATCGGCGAATAAGGTATCTGACAATGCGCAACAAAGCGTTGAACTGCTTCAGTCTGTGCAGCAGCAGAGCCAAGAAACTGAATCCTGGTTACAACAGACCGGGGAACAATTAAAAGCGCTTTCCCAGCAATCTGAACACTCGCTCACGGCAACCCAACAGCTATCGGCTACCGCTGAACGCGTGACCGAATCGATGAGTGAAATCAGTGGCATTGCTGAGCAAACCAATTTGCTCGCGTTAAACGCGGCCATTGAAGCAGCACGAGCCGGTGAGCAGGGTCGCGGGTTCGCCGTTGTCGCCGATGAAGTGCGTGCACTTTCCAGCCGCACTCAAAGTGCAACCGAACAAATTCAAGCGTCAATACAAGAGATGCACAACACGATTGCACATTGGCAAACTCAGATCCATGAAAGCCATGAACAAACACAGCAGTGTGTTGATACCACGTCTAACAGTATTTCAAGCTTACATGCTGTTGCGACGGCCATCGAAGATGTGGTGGGAAGAACGAATGAGACGCATCATTCCGCGCAAGCGCAACTAGAGACATTTACTGACATTAGTCGCGACATACATAGCATTGAGTCCGTTTCTCAGCAGAACCTCAATGAAGTAAACGATGTCTCAGAGGCAAGCAGCCAACTTCGCGATAAAGTACGCCAGTTCCATGACATCGCTAGGCAGTTCGAATAATCGCTGAGCGCTTCACATACTAGCTAAGCAGCGCGAATAAAAGCCAAGCAGTGCAAATAAAAGCTAAGCAGTGCGAATAAAAGCGCCATCTGGCGCTTTTATTATTGGATACCGTGCAAGAACTCAGCGCGTGTCGCTGCATTTTTCTTAAACTGGCCCCCTAACGCCGTTGTGGTCGTTTCACTGTTCGCGTCCATCACCCCGCGTGATTTGACGCAATAGTGTGTCGCTTCGATACGCACCGCGACATTGTCGGTCTCTAGCAGCGTTTGTAACGCGACTAAAATTTGACGAGTCAACCGCTCCTGGACCTGCGGACGCTGGGCAAAAAATCGTACAATGCGATTAATCTTAGACAAGCCAACCACTTTATTGTCGGGCAGATACGCCACAGTCGCACGACCGTCAATGGTTACAAGGTGATGCTCACAGGTGCTAGTCACAGAAATATCTTTTACCCGAACCATCTCATCACATCCCATTTTATTATCAATCATGGTTACTTTGGGAAACTGTGAGTAATCGAGTCCGGAAAAAATCTCATCGACATACATTTTGGCAATACGCGCTGGTGTTTCTGCCAAACTATCATCGGTAAGATCCAAGTCGATCGACTGCAGAATTTCACGCATGTGAAACTCGATTTTTTCTTTTCGTTCTTCAGAAGACATCTTTGATGCTGTTGTCATTGGGGTTTCGATCCCACGCGCGAGCAGAGCTTCCTGAACTTTTTTTGCAGCATCGCTTAATGCCATGATGGATTCCTTTTTAGGTATGCCTTATACCCAATTAACTTGAAGATGCATGATTGAACATCTGAAAGTTATCGTTAATACGAGACGTCAAAGACCCTGCGATCTCAGGAAGAGTCACAGTAA
>NZ_MUFR01000035.1:0-38915 GCF_001996185.1 Salinivibrio costicola subsp. alcaliphilus | reverse complement strand
TTCCGGAGAGATGGCTGAGTGGTTGAAAGCACCGGTCTTGAAAACCGGCAAGGGTTAATAGCCCTTCTAGGGTTCAAATCCCTATCTCTCCGCCACATACTAAAAAGCCGCTGCTCAGTCAGCGGCTTTTTTGCGTTTATCCCCCCACAAATCCCCAAACCCTGACTGCGCCAACATTTTAGGCGATTATGCCTAAACAGCTATTCTGCACTCTGGTACGCTAACTCTTATATTTCTGTCCCTTACATGGCCTTTTGGGCCCCAGTGGTTTGCGGCAACATCGGTATTGTGTTGCTCACCACTTAGGCGAGCGTTAGTTCCCCAGAGGCAGCAATCAATCCGTAGGGAATTTTTGTTTCTGGTGGAGTACACGCATAACTCGGATAATATCGCCCTCGTCCCAGTAAGAAACAATCATCGAAATCTCAGGAATAATGAGTAATCGACCGCGGATGCCATCTCGTTGTGCACCCATTAAAGATTGTTCAAGCAAGTTTTCTACTTTTGCTTCAATGAGGTTGTCAGTTTTTTCTGCCGCATCAGGGTTGAAGTCATAGAGAAACTCGAAGATCTTTTCACGATCATTAAGTGGCGCTTCTTCCCATAAAATCATTACTTACCTCGATGACGGATTCTGGCCTTACGCTCTTCCATTCGAGATTTAGCTGTTTGGTGCTCAACGAAAACGGATTTTCCTGAGTCAAACTTCTCAAATGCTAGGTTGACTTGTTCAGTTAGCCATGCATCGTGAGATAATGTTTTTCTTTGTTGTTCAGCGAGTTGCTCAGTAAGTTCACGGCAAGCATCACTCAGCGTTCGACCTTGGCTTTCAGCCATTTGTTGAGCGAGACGTTTTGTTTCTTCATCAACACGAAATTGAATTCTTGTGTCCATGATGTATTCCTTTGTTTGTGTGTGTACAAATGTTAGCACTAGACTTTGAGATGGGCTACTAACAAACGACTCAAGAGGGACTGTCAACGCGTGGCGTTTCGCAGCGACGCCGCGACTGATTGGTCTCTGTAGACGGATGTTAGAAATCCCGCGACGGTTGAGGTAGCATTGCCGACTTTTTCTGCGGTGAGAGGCATTTATGTATATCGGCTTTGACTATGGTACAGCCAATTGTTCGGTGGCGAAGATTGAAAACGGTCAACCGACGCTGTTACGCCTAGAAGGGGACAGCTTGTTTATTCCTTCCTCCCTTGCCGCACCTACGCGCGAATCGGTGTCTGAGTATCTGTTTCGTCATCGGGGCATCAAGCCGCTAGATACGATTGGCGAGCAGATGTTACGCCGCGCCATCCATGTAAACCGAGAGGAAAGCATTGAACTTGAGGCGGAGGACATGGCGTTTGGTCAAGCGGCGCTCGATCGTTATCTCGATGATCCGCGTGATATGTACTACGTGAAATCCCCTAAATCTTTCCTTGGCGCGTCAGGTTTACGTGATGCCCAACTGCGCTTTTTTGAAGACCTCGTATGCGCAATGATGGATAACATCAAAACCCAAGCCGAACACCAAACTCAACAGAGTATTCATGATGCGGTGATCGGTCGGCCGATTAACTTTCAAGGCCGTGGAGGCGAGGTGGCAAACCGCCAAGCCGAAGGTATTTTGCTCAATGCGGCTAAGCGGGCGGGCTTTAAACAGGTTGAATTTCAGTTTGAACCAGTCGCTGCCGGCCTGGACTATGAAGCGACACTGAGCGAAGACCAAATCGTTCTTGTGGTCGATATCGGTGGGGGCACCACAGACTGTTCATTGATTGAGATGGGGCCATCATGGCGCGGTAGTAGCGATCGTAGTGCAAGTTTGTTAGCGCACAAAGGTCAGCGTATTGGCGGCAATGACCTAGATATTGCGTTGGCATTCAAACAAATGATGTTTCCGTTTGGAATGGGCAGCAAAATGGAGTCTGGCATTGAGATGCCGATTACGCAGTTTTCCAACCCCATCGCGATTAACAACGTACAAGCGCAAAACGATTTCTATGCGTTTGAAAACTTGGCGGTGCTCAAAGGGCTGCACAAGCAAGCGCAAGAGCCACATAAATTGGCCCGTTTGCTTGAGGTATATCACGAGTCGTTGGGTCACAACATTGTCCGTCGTGCGGAAGAGGCAAAGATTGCGTTGTCGGATCAAGCGGCTTATCGAGCGGGCATTCAACTGTTCTCCGAGCGCGTGGACGTTGATGTAACGCGCGATAATATGATTGATGCGATTGAGGCGCCCAAACGTAAGATGATCGCCTTAGTGCACGATGTGGTCGCGCAGGCCGGTGTAAAGCCTGACGTTATTTTTATGACAGGTGGCTCGGCGCGCTCGCCCTTCTTACGGGAGGCTGTACAAGCAGAGCTGCCGAACATTCCTGTAGTGAGTGGCGACTACTTTGGCTCAGTCACCGCGGGCTTAGCGCGTTGGGCGGAAGTCTGCTTTAAGTAACCGTCGCTTGACGAACTGGGTTTGACGCTTACTTGTAATACCTTGCGAAAGAAAAAAAGTTGTCAATAATAGGAACCCTACTTAGCGAAAACTTCCGTATTTTGATTAGAAATCATGCACCAAGGTGGGGGTGTTGGCGCGAAATAGCTTGGTTAGGGCAGACTTATATCGCCAACCCAATGCCAGTAGCCGTTTCGCTAAGCTTTGATTTTGAATGGTGGCAACTTCAATGCCGCGGTAATGATGCGGATGCGCTTGAATATAGTCGATAAACGCCGTCAGCACCCCTTGGCCGCGAACGCCGGGAGCAAATTGTAGCGAAACAATCGATAATCGCTGGCTACCAATAGGGCAGTGGATAAGGCAATAGCCGAGCGGGTGCTTGATCGCGGTGGAGAGCTCTGGAAAAGCGCGCGTCTGATGACGTTGGGCCAATTGGTCATAGCCGTGGCATAGATGGTTAAGCAGTTGCCGAGCGTTATCATCCATCGGTGTGTCTCTGGAGAGGTCGAAACGTAGCCACCATATTAAAGGCTTTATTTTTTCGAAAAACAGAAAAGCGCAAGCCACGTATTTGCCTCTTTTGGGCACAATAATCGCGCAAAAGTCGCGATTTCTACGCCAGACAACCAGCTAGTTTTTAAAACTGTGCGCGAGCTCATGCCGCACCATTGGTCGTTAGTGAATAACGCGTGTGCACCAGCATCGGTATGCTTTTATTATCGATGTATGAGAAAACGCACCTCGCGGCCATGTCGTCATAACTATCCCTACATGGCAGCGAAATGAGTAAAATACAGTCTGGATAAGGTACGTAGCGCGATAATAATCAATGTATGCGCTGATAAAATAGGAATAGGAACATGTTTCCAGCCGCATGGCGCTCTAAGCGTTTGTGTTTTAGTGCGTTTGAGTACAGTGATGCAAAGCGAGTCAAAGCACTGTTTGAGCAAAATCAGCATCTGCAATATCAAGATCCCACGTTTAAACCTTGGTCGTTGTCGACCTATCAAGCATTGATAGCGGATAGTGCGGAGAAAAAGGCGCCCGACGTCGAAGAGGCCTTTTACCTTCGTCGCATTCAGACCCATGACGGTAAAGATATTGGCTACTTACAAATCTCACTCAATGCGCCGGATGCACAGAGTGTTTGGCTGCCCATGCTCACTATTTCTCCAAGATATCAAAAGCATGGCTATGGCAGCGAAGCGGTTGCGAGCGTGATTGAAACCGTGCAAGCTTATGGGGACTATCGACACATGGGGGTGAATGTTTATGCCGAAAACATTCGTGCGTTTCGATTCTGGTATCAGCAAGGGTTTTGTCGTATTACCCATTTTGAACCCGAGCAAGATGAAGGACGAGATTACCACTGTTTGGTGCTCTATCGAGACCTTATGTCGTGAGGGCATCATCACGGTAGTGAACAGGGAAAGTGACTGAGTCATATAGGAAAGGAAAATGATAAAAACACCGAAAAAACGTCTGTTACTGACGCGTGTCGCACTGAGTGTTGTACTTGGTATGGGGCTTAGCGTTTCATCAACTACGGTGCAGGCGGCTGACGCTGCACAAGTTCAGGTGCAGCGAGCGTCTGGGCTCCATCTGCAAGATTTTGATCGATCGGTTCGTCCACAAGATGACTTGTTCCGTCACGTGAACGGCACGTGGTACGACCAAACCCAAATCCCCAGTGATATGTCCAGCTATGGTGCGTTCCGTATCTTGGCTGAAGAGAATGAAAAGCGTCTGAAAGGCATCATTGATGAGCTGGTGGCGCGTGATGATCTCAAGCCTGGCTCCAATGAGCAAAAGCTGCGTGATTTTTATCTTAGCTATATGGACCAAGATAAAATCGATGCCCTAGGGGTGACGCCAATCAAACCTGAGCTCGATCGTATTGCCGCGATTTCCTCGAAGCCTGCGTTGATTTATGCGATGGCCGATTTGCGACAAATTGGTGTTGGGATCCCGTTTAGTTTTTATGCGTGGGCCGATGCGAAAAACCCTGACTATAACGCTCTGTATCTGAGCCAAAGCGGGTTGGGCCTGCCCGATAGAGACTATTATTTCCGAGACACCGAGGACGCTGAGCGTATCCGCACCGCGTATAAAAGCTATCTCGAAGACATGCTGCGCTTAGCGGGTTACGATCAGGCCAAACAACGCGCTGATCGAATTTATCAGCTGGAGAAAACGCTGGCAGAACACCACTGGACACGCGCTAAACGCCGTGACGCGCAAGCAACCTATAATAAAATGCCCATTGAGGGGCTCAACCAGTTGATGGGCGAGTTTGATTATGCTCGCTTTGCCAAGCGCGCGGGTATCGACAAAGCCGATGAGGTTGTGGTGCGCATGCCGTCTTATTTTGAGGCGCTAGGGCAGGTGTTTGAGCAAACCAGTTTGCAAGCGTGGCAAGATTATCTAACCATTCGCACGCTCAATGCGTTTGCACCGCGCTTAAATCATGAGCTGGTTGAACGTCAATTTGCGTTCTATTCCAAAACCCTTAACGGCATTCCTGAGCAGCGTGACCGTTGGAAGCGGGGCGTGCAAGCCACCGAAGGGGTGCTGGGTGAAGCGCTCGGCCAAGAGTATGTCGCCCGCTACTTCCCGCCAGAAGCCAAAGCGCGTATGGAAACCATGATTGATAACTTGCGTGCCGCGTTTAAAGACTCGATTGAATCATTAGCGTGGATGAGCGATGAAACCAAAGCGAAAGCATTGGATAAGCTGAGTAAATTCACGCCCAAAATCGGCTATCCAGAGCAATGGGAAGATTACAGCGCGCTGACCATTAACGCCGATGACTTGATTGGCAACAGCAAACGTGCCGCACGCTGGGGCTATCAAGATATGCTGTCGCGGATTGGTGCGCCAGTTGATCGCAAAGAGTGGGGTATGACCCCGCAAACGGTCAACGCTTATTACAGCCCAACCGCCAATGAGATTGTGTTTCCCGCCGGGATCTTGCAACCACCGTTTTTTGATATGAATGCGGATGATGCCGTGAACTATGGCGGTATCGGCGCGGTGATTGGTCATGAAATGGGGCATGGTTTTGATGATCAGGGTTCGCGTTATGATGGCGATGGCAACCTATCAAACTGGTGGACGGATGAGGACCGGGCGCGCTTTGATGCACGCACCCAAAAGCTGGCCGAGCAATTTAGCCAGTTTGAGCCATTGCCGGACTTGTTCATTGACGGCAAAGTGTCTTTGGGTGAGAACATTGGTGATTTAGTCGGCTTGACCACCGCCTTCCGCGCCTATCAAAAATCGTTGCAGGGTGAATCGTCTCCAGTGATGGACGGGTATACCGGCGAGCAGCGATTCTTCCTCAGCTGGGGGCAGATTTGGAAAATGAAGATGCGTGAAGATGCCCTGCGTGAGCGCGTGTCGCTGGGTCCGCATGCGCCACCGCAATATCGCGTGCTCGGTGCGCCGCGCAATGTCCCTGCGTTCTATGAAGCCTTTGATATTAAGGAAGGTGATGGCATGTATTTACCCGAAGATCAGCGGGTGAATATCTGGTAATCTCTGATGCCGCCTTCAAGGCGGCATTTTTGTTTCGGAGAGGGAGAATATTGATGAGCAAGTTTACCGAGTACAAAGTCGTTCATATTGTTGAAGGTGGTTGCGGCACCTTATTGCTGGGCTCAAGTGGCTTGCCGCTGCAACGCCTCGAAGCCGAACTCAATCAATACGCACAAGATGGTTGGCAGGTTGTTTTTCAAGTGATCGAAAAGAAACGTTACATGCTGTTTTGGCAGCGTGAGGCTGTGATTGTCACCCTAGGTCGCTAATGCTCAAGTATTTGTCGCTTACTTTAATCCATCGTTACCAAGCTAAAGGTGGATCAAAGAAACGGTTCAATATTGCGTGTAATTTCGAGCCGAGCTGCTCGGAGTACACGCGCCAAGCGATCGAAAAGTACGGCGCACTTCGCGGCTGGCAACTCGGCTTAGCGCGCATTCGTCGTTGTAATGATCCCGATGCAGTAGAAATAATTCACGATGAGGTGCCTTAGATGCGGATAACGCAACCATGGCAAGAGCTGAAAACACAGGAAGCCTTGCTGCGTGATCAAGTGAATGGCTTAACCCCAAGCCAGAAAAAACGCTATTTTGCCGAGCAAACCAGACAACTGAAAGATCCAGACACCTATGCGGTACTCAATTGGGCTTTCTTAGGGGGATTCCATCATCTTTACTTGCGAAAGTACCGGTTGTTTATCGTAGAATGTACGTTATTGGTAATCGCCATTATTGGCTTAGTGATGAGCCAGCCATATTTCGCTCTGATTTTGGTTGGTTTAGTGCTATTTGAATTACCACAGCTTTTTTTGGCCCAAAAAATTGCCAGGCAGTACAACTACCATGTATCACGCTCAATTTATGAACACGTCCGCCACGGTGATTAATCCATGAAGCGCCGTCGGATCCGTAAACGCCACCAGCATCAATTCTTTTTATGCCAGAAGACATATCGTCGCGCCTTAATTGATTTAATTGAAGCAGATCCTATGAGGATGCGAGCATTACGATGTGTTCAGTCTCTCAATTTGCCTCAGTGCTATATCGCCGCCGGATTTGTGAGAAACCTTGTCTGGGATGCGATGCATAAATATCCGCCAAGTGCGCTGAATGATATCGATGTGATCTACTATGATCCGAGCGATACCAGTCGTGAGCGTGAGCAATATCTTCAAGGGTTACTACAAAAAACCATGCCAGAGATTACCTGGCAAGTCCGTAACCAAGCACGGATGCACGAAAAGCATCACGACCCCGCGTATGCTGGCACCCTGGACGCCATGCGATTTTGGCCTGAAAAAGAAACGGCCATTGCGGTCCGTCTCGATATGAATCAGCGCTGTGAGATCATTGCCGCGTTTGGGGTTCAGTCGCTGTTCGAGTTGAAGCTGAGCCATAACCCGGCACGGCCATGGGCGGTTTTTCAGCAGCGTATTGAAGAAAAACAATGGTTAACCCATTGGCCTAAACTGACCGTGACCACCCAGTGCTCAGTCGCTGCCAAGCCGATTGATGAAGAGTAAAGCCAAATAGAGTGCGCCTTGGCACAGATTGGCGAAAACACAAAGGGCATACTACCCCAATCTTCTGATTGGTAAGTAAATGGACGACAATGAAATACCGCATGGACGCAAGCCCGAGTGATGACGATATTACCGCTATCCGTCAGGGGCTAAAACAAAGCAACGCCCCTTTCTTGGCAGGTCTCCCTGAGGGCACGCTTGCCGGCTACGCCTATAATGACAATGATGAGCGCATCGGTGGCATTGTTGCCAATACCTGGGGCCAATGGCTATTGATTAAATACCTTTGGGTCGATGATGCTTTTCGCCATCGTCATGTCGGCAGCCATCTATTAGATAATCTGGAAGAATATGCCAAGGACATAGGCTGTAAAATGGCGTTTGTCGATACCTTCAGCTTTCAAGCCAGACCCTTCTATGAAAAGCACGGTTATCAGTGCCAAATGACATTGACGGACTATCCTGTTGATCATGCACTGCACTTTATGACCAAGGTGCTTAACGAAGCTTAACGGCCACGTTTGTCTTGTTCGTTATGTCAGTGTCTTGTTCGTTATACCAGTGATAAGTATGAACGCGTTAAAGTAAATGAATTGGCTTGATACAAAAACGCCACGAGCAAGGCTCATGGCGTTTACGTATGATTCAATAGATAACCGCTATCGAATCAATAACAGAGGGACGGGCGAATCAATCACAATGCGTGTGGTGGTGCTACCCACAAACAGCTGACGCAGCTTGGTATGACCGTAAGCGCCCATGGTGATTAAGCCCACATTTTGTTGCGCTTGGTACGCCAACAGAGCCTGAGCGGGCTCACCCGATAAACGTGCTTGAACAACATCGACACCTTGGGCGGTTAAGCGTTGGGCTGCACGTTCAAACGCCTCTGAATGTGCGTCGTTATCCACCATCACCAAATGACAGGTCATGCCCTTAAGAAGGGGCGTGTTCAGGGCTTTCTCTACCAGCTTTTCACTGACCTCACTGCCATCAAACGCGAGAAGGTAGCTATCGGGTGGGGTGACATCCCCGGTGGCAATCAAAATATGATTGTGAATACGGCGGACGACGCTTTCGAGTTGCGATCCAATCGCTTTGGCATCGTTCTGGTGCAAATCACCGGACCGGCCAATCACCAGCACCCGCATGGTCGATTCAAGCGCTAGCAAAGATTCAAGCAAGTGGCCATGTTGCTGCAAGCGCGTGACCTCGGTCAGCCCCTTTGATAGTGCCACTTCTTCGCACTCATGCAATAGGGCCTTACCATGTTGCAAGGCCAGTTTGGCACGCTTTTCATCCAGCTCGACCAGCTCACTCATGAGCTGATCGCGACTGCCTAAACCAATACTGCCTGATAACTCAGAATCGCTACTCGCGGGCTTTTCCAACACATGCAAAAAGGTCAGCGGTGCAGACAGGCGTGAAGCCGCCCAAATGCTGAGATCCGTTACCGATTGGGTGTACGACGCACCATCAATACAAGCAATAATTTTATTCATCGTGCGCTCCTTAGTGTCCACCCATCATTTTTTCCACTTCTTCCGGATTATCATGGACGCCAAATTTGTCCACAATGGTGGCCGTTGCTTCATTCATGCCCACTAAATTCACCTCGGTGCCTTCACGGCGGAATTTAATCACCACGCGGTCGAGCGATGAGACGGCGGTAACATCCCAAAAGTGCGCATCAGAGAGATCAATGGTGACGCGTTCAACGGCTTCTTTTAAATCAAACGATGTAATGAACTGCTCGGAAGAGGCAAAAAAGACCTGCCCAACAACGCGATAGGTACGCTCGTCAGCTTGGGTTTGCTCGCTTTTAACCACCATAAAGCGACCAATTTTGTTGGCAAAGAACAAGGATGCCAATAACACACCGACCAAAACACCAATGGCTAAGTTATGGGTTGCCACTACCACAATCACGGTGGTGACCATCACAATATTGGTTGACAAAGGATGGGTTTTAAGATCTTTGATAGAGCTCCACGAGAATGTCCCAATCGAGACCATGATCATTACCGCTACCAGGGCCGCCATGGGGATCAACTTAATCCAGTCGCTTAAAAACACTACCATGATCAACAGGAGTGTACCGGCACACAGGGTGGATAAGCGTGAACGACCGCCGGATTTGATGTTAATGATCGATTGACCAATCATCGCACAACCGGCCATACCACCAATAAAGCCGGTGGCAATGTTCGCGATACCTTGGCCTTTACACTCGCGGTTTTTGTCACTGCCGGTGTCGGTCAAATCGTCCACAATGGTAGCGGTCATCATCGATTCGAGCAAACCGACTACCGCTAGTCCCGCTGAGTACGGGAAAATAATCATCAAGGTTTCAAGGTTAAGCGGCACATCGGGCCATAAAAACACCGGTAAGGTATCTGGCAACTCGCCCATATCACCCACAGTCCGAATATCTAACCCAACGCTAATAGCAAGCGTCGTTAGGACCAAAATACATACCAAGGGCGATGGCAATAATTTACCGACCACAGGAACGTATGGGAACAAATAGATAATGGCTAATCCTGCCAGCGTCATGGCATACACGTGCCACGTCACGTCAGTGAGCTCGGGTAACTGGGCCATAAAAATGAGGATCGCAAGGGCGTTAACAAACCCAGTGACCACCGAGCGTGATACAAAGCGCATTAGATCGCCGAGCTTGAGGTAACCGGCCAGAATTTGCAAAACACCCGTTAGTACGGTGGCGGCCAATAAATATTCAAGACCGTGCTCTTTAACCAGTGTCACCATCAGTAACGCCATGGCGCCGGTTGCCGCAGAGATCATCCCGGGTCGGCCACCGACAAAGGCAATGATCACTGCAATACTGAATGAGGCATACAGTCCCACTTTCGGGTCGACACCCGCAATAATAGAAAAAGCAATCGCTTCTGGAATTAACGCTAGAGCTACCACAATGCCAGCCAGCACGTCACCACGCAGATTGGAGAACCAATCACGTTTCATCGTTTCAATCATGAACAGTCTCAGTCTTTTAAAGGAATATGATTATACAAGGTGAAAAAATAAGGCGGGAACGACTAGGGCGGCGTCATGCGCATGGCAACTCCCCTTTATAAATAAAAAACGTGATGATAGTCACTGACTACTCTCTATTCAAGTCCCAATCCCAAAAACCGAGGTTTAATCGCCAAGCTCATCGTTAAGGTACTACCAAAAGCGGTTTTTAAAGATAAATTTGACGATATTACGATTATTTTGTTAGTTTGGTAGGACCAAAAGCGAGGAGCCATCATGATAGCATCCACAACCAGTCTGTTTCATCCGGTACAAATGGGACGTGCCAGTGAAGACGTTGCCTTGCAGATCGAATCTGCGATTTTATCGGAAGCGCTGAAGCCGGGAGACAAGTTACCCAGTGAACGTGAGCTACAGCAACAGTTTGGGACGGGGCGTGGAGTGGTACGCGAGGCGATTCAATCACTCAAACAAAAAGGCTTGATTGAAATTCGTAAAGGGCAAAAAGGTGGAGCGGTTGTCCGCCAGGTTGACGTGCACAATATTAGCGAGTCACTGGCATTGTTCTTAAAACAAAGTCACGTCAAAGCAGACAAAGTGGCGGAATTTCGTGAAACCGTCGATCACAGCTTAGTACTGCTCGCGATCAGTCGTGGAACAATAGAACAAAAGCAACAGTTAAACGATAAGGTCGCCGAGCTTGCGGCACTTGCTAAAGATGATGAGCCCGATCTCGCTCGCTTAGGGGAGCTCGACCGAGCACTGAACTTGTTGATTGCTACCATGTCGGGAAATCCGATTTTTGAGTGGGTGATGCATGCGATACAGCAAGGGTTTAGCTCACACGACTATGCGCTTTATCAGGCGACGGATTACCGTCGTCTTACAGTGGAAAACTGGCAACAGACCGTTAACCACATTATCGCTGCGGAGCCGTTTAAGGCACAAGCAACGATTAGCCACCATTATCGGTTGCTACAACAATGCATTGATGCACAAGTATCAAGCGAATTATAAAAATCATCAAAAAGGAAACCTCTACACAATCATACCCATCACCCGTGTTGCGATTATTCCGGGCTTATGCCCTGCGCGCGGGAAGGACAAAAACTGGAGGTTTTATGGGACAGCAACAAAATTACGACTACATCATTGTTGGTGCAGGCTCGGCAGGCTGCGTACTGGCGAATCGTTTAAGTGCCAATCCAGATAACAAGGTGCTGTTACTCGAGGCGGGACGCCCTGACTATCGAATTGATTTTCGTATTCACATGCCTGCGGCGTTAACCTATCTGCTAACAGATAGCACCTATAACTGGCTCTATGAATCCGAGCCCGAACCGAATATGCATAATCGCCGCATTGCGCAGCCGCGCGGTAAAGTGCTGGGTGGTAGCAGTAGTATTAATGGCATGATTTATATTCGTGGTAATGCGTTGGATTATGAAAAGTGGGCCAACGATCACGGGCTGAAAAAATGGGATTATGCCCATTGCTTACCGTATTTCCGCAAGTGTGAGACGCGATTAAAAGGCCAAGATGACTATCATGGCAACAATGGTCCGCTGGCGATTGAAACCGCACAATGTGATAACCCTCTGTTTAGTGCGTTCTTTGACGCGACGCAACAAGCGGGCTATCCATTGACCGACGACGTGAATGGTTATCAGCAAGAAGGCTTTGGTATTTTTGATCAAAATATCTATCGCGGCCGTCGTCACAGTGCTGCCCGGGCGTATTTACACCCGGTCATGAACCGTAAAAATCTGACAGTACTGACAGGGGCAACGACCGATAAGATCGTGTTTGAAGGTAAAACCGCGATTGGGGTGGAATACCGTAAGTGGGGTCGCAAAAAAACCGCTTATGGGGCTGAAATTATCAGCTGCGGCGGCGCGATTAACTCACCCAAGCTCTTACAATTATCCGGTGTAGGTGATGAGAATACGCTGAAAAACTTAGGTATCAAACCGGTGCATCATTTGCCAGGCGTGGGAGAAAACTTACAAGATCACTTAGAGCTGTATGTGCAGTACGAATGTAAAGAGCCGGTCAGCATGTATCCCGCGCTTAAGTTTCACAATCAGCCTAAAATTGGTTTTGATTGGCTTTTCCGTCGTAAAGGTGCTGCCGCGACTAACCACTTTGAAGCGGGTGGATTTGTGCGCGGTAACGACGAAGTCGCCTACCCGAATTTACAGTTCCACTTTTTGCCGTTGGCGATCCGTTATGATGGTTCGGCACCGAACAAAGGACATGGCTTCCAGTTACACGTTGGGCCGATGAATACCGATGTGCGTGGCCATGTCAAAATTCGTAGTACCAACCCGGATGAGAAGCCAGAGATCTTCTTTAACTACCTTTCAACGCCACAAGAGCGTAAAGAGTGGGTGGAAGCGATCCGTGTCTCTCGCGATATCATCGCCCAGCCGGCTTTTGATCATTTACGTGGCAAAGAGCTTTCGCCGGGCAGCGAGGCACAGACGGATCAGGAGATCCTCGACTTTGTGGCTCGAGAAGGGGAAAGTGCCTATCACCCAAGCTGCACATGTAAGATGGGCCTTGAAAGTGACGAAATGGCCGTGGTGGATGAATCGCTGAACGTCCATGGCGTGAATAACTTGCGTGTGGTGGATGCCTCCGTGTTCCCGGCGATCACCAATGGCAATTTGTACGCACCGACGATTATGGTGGCAGAAAAGGCCGCTGATATGATCATGGGCCACACGCTTTCGCCGGCGAAAGATGCGGAATACTACCGCTATCTTCCTGAGCATGCCCCCGCACCGGAAGAAGACGCGGCGCTGGCTTAAATTCGGTCTGCGTTAGGCGTTAATCACCAAGAGCCAGCCATGCTGGCTCTTTACTCGTTTACAGCCCCGCCATTTTTTGTCTCTGTGTCTTCCAAATGGGGAGATGCTTGAAGAAACTTGGGTAACGTTAATGTGACCGCCACGCCTTGGTTAACGTCAGAGTCAAATTTGAGCTGGCCTTGCAGCTTTTGATACACCAAATTAAAAACAAGGTTCAGTCCCAATCCTGATCCTCCTTTGCCGCGCTTGCTCGTATAAAAGGGCTCAAAAATGCGTTGATGTAAGTCGGGAGGCACCCCCACACCATTGTCAGTATATACGATGTCAACCTCGTTGTTATGGTCTATCACTTTGATGTGGATATTCGGATTGCTTACCCCTTCAAAGGCATGGCGAACGCTGTTCATCACTAAGTTTGAAATGACTTGCGTTAATACGCCCGGCAAGCTATTCATCAGTAGTTCCGCATCGCCCTCGACAACAGGTGTCACTGGGACTTTTTTCGTTTCAGGATGCAGGCTCCCTACGAGCGCATCCAGGGTTTGTACAGGGCGGAATTGACTGCGGCTCTCAGAGACTTGATCGACTGCGGTTTGTTTAAAATCTCGAATCAAGCGGGCGGCACGATTGAGGTTATTTTCTAGCATGCCAGTGCCGTCTGTGATTTGTTGCATCCATTCTGTGTATTGTTGGCTGGTTAGCGTTTGCTGCTCGAACGCGGTATTTAAGCGTGAAACGGCCTCTTTAATTACTGAGTTGGCGGTTACGGCTATCCCAAGTGGTGTATTGACCTCGTGGGCGACACCGGCGACTAAACGTCCGAGCGCCGCGAGTTTTTCTGATTCGACCAACTGATTCTGTGCCGCTTTGAGATGGGCCATACTGTGTTCTAAATCTTGAGTCCGCGTTTCGACGGTAGCCTCCAAGGTTTGATTCAGTTTTTCTAGCTCAAACTGTGTTTGCTTTAGCTCGGTAATATCAATTGCTGTCCCTCGAAAACCGACAAAGCCTTGATGGTTGAAATGCGCGACGCCCTGGAAAACAAAATAATAGGTATTGCCGTCGAGGGTGATCTGCTCCTCACACATGGTGAAGTTTTCACAGGCATCCATTTTGTTTAGCAGCGACGCGCAATGAATAAGTGCTGGAACCGCTTTTATTTTTGTGGGGGGCTCAATGGAAATAGCCAACGCAGACTGCATTGCTTCTGAACAAAAGGTGAGTCGCTGTGTCGCGTCGGTTTCCCAAAGCCAGTCTGACGCAGCGTTAGTAAAGTCCGCTAACCGTTGTTGCTCTAAGATAATATTTTGATAAAGGTTACTTATCCGTAAGGTGATTTTATTGGTTTCGTCAGCGAGCCAGTCCAGTTCGTCATTTTTCTCCATGATAAACTTGCGATGTTTTAGGTTTAGCGGCTCATGAGTCGGTGCTAACGGATCAAACTGACGTAAATGCTTGGCGATGGCGAATACTCGCTGGCTGACACTTTGGTGAAATACCCACAGGATTAACGCGCAGACAATCAGTGTTTTAACGCCATTAAGAAGCAGCGTGACTAAAAATTGTTGTAGTAAAACGTCATAGATTTTTTGTGTGTCTGATTCAATCTTTAAAACCCCGAGCTCGATACGACGCTCGGTGTCTGGGTGCACGTAAGTGAGCACTGTTTCGCTCGTGACCGTACTTTGTGTGTTGGGTTGACCGGCATCTAAAACAACCTCATCAAACTCAATGGATAGATAATCAATATAGGGTAAATTAACCAGACCATTGAGGCGGTTCTGCGCACTGACCAGATCAAAGACCCAGAGTGAGGATGCAAGCAGATCTGCATGCACATTCTTGATTTCATATTGGCGTTTATCAACGTTATTGAATGCCTCTTCATAGTCCCATGATAGTTGCAAGAGCGTTGTCATGATGGTGAAAACGCCACTGAGAAGTACCATCAATAAAATGATCCGCCGTCCAACAATGCTAAACAGTGGATGACTTAACCCTTGTTCAAATTTGTGCAGCTTTCCCATGCTCTTTTTATCGCCTTAGTGCTTGTCTTTGCTTACGTTTCGCGAGCTGCGAGTCGATAAGCTCAAAGGGATTAAAAACATAAATTTAGCGCCTTTTCCTGGCTCTGATTCAAATTGAAGCTCGCCTTCTAACTTTTGCCTAACCAAATTAAATACCAGATTCAGCCCTAGGCCTGATCCGCCACGTCCGCGTTTAGTGGTATAAAAAGGTTCAAAGATACGATGATGTAGAGCGGGATCAATACCACATCCGTTGTCCTGATAACTGAGGTACAGATGGTCGTCTTGTGTTTCAAATTCAATAATGATTTCAGGCGATTGAGTATCCTCAAAAGCATGATTGATACTGTTCATGACAAGGTTTGAGATAATTTGAGTGATCACACCAGGTAAACTGTACATCCGTATATTGTTATCACCTACAACCTGCGGCGTCACTGGGACTTTACGCGTTTCTGGGTGCAGGCTAGCAATCAATGCATCTAAGGTTTGTTTGACATCGAATTCAGTGAGTGCTTCAGAGACTTGATCGACCGCGGTTTGTTTAAAATCGCGAATAAGACGCGTAGCACGTGTTAGGTTATGCTCGAGCATTTGTACGCTCTCATTCGCCTGATGAATCAAAGAAGCAAACTGCGTGCTGGTCAGGGTTTGGTTTTCAAATGCTTGATTGAGTGTTTTAGTGACGTCTTGAACAACCGAGGAGGCGGTAACCGCGATCCCTAACGGGGTATTAACTTCATGTGCAACGCCGGCGACTAAGCTGCCTAACGCCGCCAGTTTCTCTGACTCAACTAACTGCTCTTGCGCCGCTGTTAGGTGTTCCATACTTTCTTGCAGCTCTCTAGTTCGCTCATCCACCGTTAACTCTAGATTTTGGTTCAATGCTTCCAGTTCAAATTGCGCGGCTTTGAGCTCAGTGATATCAATGCCGGTACCACGAAATCCCCGAAAGCCATTCACACCATGATGGGCGATCGCTTGAAAGACAAAATAACGGCTTTGCTCTCCGAATGGGATGGTTTCTTCACACATGGCAAAGTCTTGTTGATGATTAAGATAAGTCACAAATTGCTGACAGCCAATGCCATGCACTAAGTCTTTGAGGTTGGGAAAGCGATTGGCCCCTAAACCGAATGCTTGTCGCATTGGCTCAGAACAAAAAGTGAGCTTGAGATCGGCATCGGTTTCCCAGAGCCAGTCAGAAGATACATGGGTAAAGTCCGATAGCCGTTCACGCTCTAACATAATATTACGGTAAAGCGTTGACATATTATTGGTGATTTTATTGGCTTCGTCGGTAAGCCAGTCGAGCTCATCCTCTCTTTCCATAATGAAGCGTTTTCGCGGCAAAATGAGTTTGTCGTCCTTGGGATCGAGTGGGTTGTAGTGGCGAAGAAATTGAGCAATTTTAAAGACTCTTTGACTGACGGTATAATGAAAGACTAAGAGAATGAAGAAGCAAACCAGCAAGGTTTTTATGAGGTTGAGTAGCAAGGTAATAAAAAAACGCTGCGTCAATTCGGTATAGATGGTCTGGATATTTGACTCAACATAGACGGTACAGACGCGCTGCGTTTTACCTGTATCTGGGTCATCATATTCCAGTGGGTACTCATTCACCATCTTTTTCAGGTCGACTGGCTTGCCTGCCTCAAAAAGATAGTTTTCGGACCGTATAGCTAGGTAGTCAACATGAGGAAGGTTGACTAATCCATCGATTCGCTCTTGAACACTGGTGAGATCGTAAATCCACAGTGAGCTCGCGATTAATTCGGCGTGGATATGCTCAATTTCATCATGGCGATTTTCTACTTGACTAAAGGCTTCATCATACTGCCAATAGCTCTGCAACACTGTGGTCAATAGCGTGAAAAAACCGCTGAGACAAACCATAATCAGCAGAATGCGTCGGCCTACCAGGCTGAAGAAAGGGTTACGAATGCTGTCATCGAATTTATGGCTTCGGGTCATAGATAGACTGGCGCGCTGTAATGATGATTAAGAGAAAAATCTAAATGTAAATCTTCAATTCAATCTGGGTACGCTCCCTAATGGCAACGAAGTCATCCCAATGCTCAAGGAGTAAATCGACGAGCTTGGGTTCAAAATGTTTGCCGCGTTGCGCGAATAACTCATGACGGATATCGTCATCTGTCCACGCTTCTTTGTAAGACCGTTTAGACCCTAGCGCATCAAATACATCGGCCAAAGCTGAAATGCGCCCGCTAATCGGGATTGCCTCTGCGGCTAGCTGGTTAGGATAGCCACTGCCGTCCCACTTTTCATGATGTGTGGCTGCTATTTCCTTGGCTTCTAAGATTAATCGCCGCTTTGAATGGCTCAGTATTTCTACGCCATATTCAACGTGTTTTTTCATGATGTCCCACTCCTCTGCATTGAGCTTACCGGGTTTATGTAAAATCGCGTCAGGAATGGCGACTTTACCCACATCATGCAGCGGTGAGCTATGTTTCATCAGCATCGTTTTTTGTTCATCCAGCCCATACAGCTCGCCCAGTTTTTCACAAAATAAAGACACACGTTGTACATGAGCGCCGGTTTCTTTACTCCGCGCTTCAACGGCATTGGCAAGGTTGTACACCAGCTCTTTGGAGGTTTCGCGAAGATCCACCATGAGGCTGAGGTTCTCAAAGGTTAAACCAATGTTCTGCATATATATTTTGAGTAAATGCTGATCTAATTCCGAAAGAGTTTTCGCGTGGTTGACGTACAACAGAAATTCGACATCCTCATCATCACGATGGAATAGAACAAACCCATCATCAAACTGAATACTCGTCCGAGTTTCGAGGGCTTGTTTGCATCGCGCTGATACAATAGGAGGCAGTTTTTCAAACGCGCACTCGGTATAGCAGTCCACATATTCACCGGTCGCGGCTAGGGTTAACGCTCTTGTTTCTTCGGCGCCAGGGCGTGGTTGTACCACGCAATAAAAGGCAGAATCGTGAATATAAAGCAGAGAGGTAAGCTGTTCTAACACCGCAGTGGCGTAATGTTGAAGATTAGTGGTGTTCTGTACATTGGCTGATGCCTCAATCACGCGCTTAAGGCCTTGCTTTTGTTCTTCTATCGTACATAGATCGCGGTACGAGCGGAGCATCGAGTAGAGTAAGGTTTTCAACTTTTGTGTCGTCAGCTCGGTTTTTTCTTTGTAGTCATCAATGTCATAGTCACGAATCACGCTATCTTCTGGCGCCTGACCTGCTTGACCTGTGCGTAGCACTAGCCGAATAACATGATCGTTCATCTCGTCACGGATATAGCGCACCAGGTCAAGTCCAGCGTGTTCGGTTTCCATCACCACATCGACAAGCGCTAAGGCAATGTCCTGCTCTCGCTGTAAAATCTCTTTTGCTTCCTGACCTGATAAGGCAGAAAGCAGCTCTAGCGGGCGTCCTTGAAAAGTGAACCCTGTCAGCGCTAGCCGTGTCACTTCATGCATCAGATCATCGTCATCAATCAGTAGTATACGCCATGGCGTTGCCGCCGACGCTGTATTTGTGTCAGTAGACTTGGGCGCTGCGCCGTCACGTTGATCTGCAAACAAGTCCATTCAATTCGCCCCTATTAGCGTTTATCTCAATTAGTTAAAGCCTAGTGTAGGTCATTAAAAGTTGCGAGGTGAGAATGAGGATTTGGATGTTGAACGTAATATTCAACTCTTTAGCTTGTTACATTTATCTGATCTGGCGCAGGCAACCCGCTACCATGCCTGTTAAGCTGTGAGTGCGATACAATAACAGTGACCGTAAGCTTAGGTTTGTTGCAGTATGTGGTCTGTTTTATAGCCAGTTAACAACAGACTGAGTAACCCTTTCACAAAAATGTTGTGATGGACCTATCAGTTGTTTGGCGCCCATTTTGCCGGGCGTCAGGAACACTGTTTTACTGAAATTATTATTAACACATTATGACGGACTAACAAGGCAGTTATGTTTAAAAAACTTTCCCTCAAGCACAAGCTGGCGGTCTCTGCCGGGCTTGCCATTATTATCGGTGGCTTTCTGGTCGAGGCGCTTTCTTTTAGAGCCTCTTTGTCGCGACTCGATACAGAAGTGGCGCAACGACTAGAGAGTACAACAGCGTCGTATAATCAGTATGTGTCGGATTGGGTGGCATCCAAAGAGCGAGCCATGACATCACTGACCCGCGAAGCGGATCCAGACAACATGGTTACTCACCTCAAACAGGTTCGCGATTCGGGCGGATTTGATAATGTCTTTCTCGCGTATCCGGACGGTAGCCAAGATAATGCCAATGGGGTGGTGTTGCCGCCGGGTAATGACGACCCTAGAAAATGGGGCTGGTACACCAATGCCAAGGCTTCGCCGTCTAATGTGTTTATGGATAATCCAACGGTAGCTGCAGCAACGGGGGCGAATGTTGTCTCATTGGGTAAAGCATTGCAGTTTAATGGGCAAACCTTGGTGTTGGGCGCAGATGTAGAGATTGGCGATATCATCGAGGGCTTGGAGAAAGTTATTTTGCCTGGTAGTGGTTATATGTTTATTGCCAACCAGGATGGCAATATCTTTACTCATGCGAACACCGATCTGCTTAATCAATCCATCAGTGAACTAGGGTTATCGTTTAATACGATAAAATCGGCGATGAATTCCGGTGGGAGTGTCACCGCTGAGGTAGGCGGCGCTGAAAGTGTCGTTTACGCAAAAGCGATCAAAGATACCGACTTGATCACGGTGACCGTCATTAATTACGACTCCTTAGTGGCACCACTGTTTGATGCAGTGTGGGGACAAATTGCGGTCACTATTGCGGTTGTTATTGCATGTACGCTGTTATTTAACTTACTGGTTAATATACTGTTTAGGCCGTTAACCAATGTTTCCAACGCGTTGGAACAAATTGCTCATGGTAGCGGTGATCTTACGCAACGGATTGAGGTAGAAAGCGACGATGAAGTGGGGCAGTTGGCAAAAAACTTCAACACTTTCGTTGGCAGTATGCATCAGCTCATCAGCCATATTCGTGAACAAGCGCAGCAGTTGACCTCGCAATCAGATAGCAGTACGGAACGCGCTCACCGTAACGTAGATGATATTAATCAACAGCAACAAGAAGTCACTATGGTAGCCACGGCGGTTACTGAACTGGCCTCCGCCACGCAAGAGATTGCTTCTCACGCGGAGCACACGGCCAGTACAGCGCAAGCGTCGACGGAGAGTACCGATAACGGGCGTGCGGTGGTTGAAAATACCAAAACATCGATCACACGCTTATCGGATGAACTCAAGCAGGCGAGCACCATCGTTGCCGAGTTGGACAAACACTCGCAAGAGATTTCAACCGTATTATCGACCATTCAAGGTATTGCCGAGCAAACCAATCTGTTGGCATTGAATGCGGCGATCGAGGCGGCACGTGCGGGTGAACAAGGTCGCGGTTTTGCGGTGGTAGCCGACGAAGTTCGTATCTTATCGCAACGTACACACGCGTCCACAGAAGAAATTAAATCAACGATCGAGACCTTGCAAACCACAACTGCTAGCGCTGTGTCGACCATGGAAAGCAGTTCATCCCTGGCGGGCGATTCGGTTGCTGATGTTGATAAAGCTACTGCGGCGCTGAGTGAAATTGATGCGGCGGTAAATCAGATAAGTGATATGGCGACGCAAATTGCCACGGCAGCGGAAGAGCAGACTCATGTCACGAGTGAAATCACACAGAATATTACCTCAATCAAGGATGTGTCTGAGCACTTAGTACACAGCGCTAACGATACCTCACAAGAGGCGGATAATCTGCGTCATCAAGCCACCAAACTGAACGACAAAGTCTCGACCTACAAGCTGTAGGTTCGATGATTTATTGGTGTTAAGCTAATCACGTAGGCCAGCGTTCACCTTGGTACCAACATGGTGAACGCTTTTTTTTGAAAAAAATGCAAAAAACAGGGAACTTCTGAGACAGTAGTCAGTCACAAAGGGTACTGAAGCAATTAAAAAAGGTTTTATGTTAACCCTACTGCGACATTTTCGTACATCTTTTATCTTCTTTCTACTCGGCATCGGTTGCCTGCTCGCTTTCAACCTTTCCACACCACAAATAGCTGCAAACAGTTCGATACAAGAGCTATTCGCCTTCATTCCTCTTGCATGGTTGTTTTTAGGCATGAGTGCTGTCACTTTCTTCTTGAATATGGTGCAGACGATGCTGGGGATTAAACGCCAACACATTGACTGTTAATGCCATCGATTATTAATACCAAGGTCCAGAGGAAGCAAATGATACAGCGTAATGGCCGAGAGCTGGATATTGATATTGGTAATAAGCATTTTGCGATTCAGCGTCGTTATGAAGCCTTTGGTGCATTTAACGACCTGTTGATTGCGATCTGGTTTTTGATTGGAAGCTTCTTTTTTCTCAATGATGCATTGATAGAAAGCGGCACCTGGCTCTTTATCGTCGGGAGTGCGCAGCTTCTGCTCAAGCCGAGTATCAAATTAACAGGATTGGTGCACGTCTCACGCGTGCAGCAACGTGTTCAAAAGCAACGTGTTCAAAATAACTGATGTTCATATGTGAATCACAGATATATTGAAGATGATAAAAAAGGCGGGTAAATGCTCCCGCCTTTTGTTTTTCTATGCGTTAGCCGAACACCTGTAGCTGAAGGGCAACAAAGAAGCCAATCGATATCCCGACGACTAATAACGTTGATAAACGGGTGCACGCTAAGCCAATGGCAACCATCGCGCCTAGCAAATAAGGGTTGGTAGTAGAGATAGCCAGTTTATCTTCGGGAAAGAAGACAATCGGCACCCACAGCGCGGTCAATACCGCCGGTGCTGAGTAGGTAAGCAGCCGTTGCAATCGAGGACCGATGCGCACAGGTACACTGCGTGCAAGCAGAAGGTAGCGCACGGAGAAGGTGATCAACGCCATGGCAACGATCATTAACCAGTAGTTCATGATGTCATCCTCCTAGCGGGTAGCGATTCAGCGAGCAACCCCGACGCCATGCCAATTCCGGTTGCCATAATCAGCGCATGAGGGATCTGGTAATAGGTGAGTAGCAACATGCTTAAACCGCTCGCTAAGGCGCACAGTAAAACGGGCCGTGTTTTTATACTGGGTACCGTGAGCGCGATGAATGTTGCCGCAATGGCAAAGTCGAGCCCAATGGCCTCCAATGCTTTAAGTTGTGACCCCGCCAAAATGCCCGCTAAGGTGGCAAGATTCCAACCGATGTAAAACGCCGCGCCGGTATAAAGGGCATAATGTTTAGAAAACCTGTCGTGCTTGCGAGTGTGTGCGGTTGAAAGTGCATACATTTCGTCAGTTAATAAGAAGCCAAGGCCGAGGCGCCACTTGAGAGGCAAAGGGGTAATGTACTGACGAAAGTGTGCGCCATATAACAGGTGGCGTGCGCTGATCACCAAAGTAGAGCCCAACACGGCGGGTAGGCCAGCCGCACTGCCGACCATCATGGTGCCGGACAACTGCACTGCACCCGCGAAAACGAGTAATGACATCGCCTGTGTTTGCAAGGCACTAAAGCCCATTTGCAGCCCTAATGAACCACATAAAATTCCCCACGGGAGAACGGCGAGGCAAAGCGGACTAACATCGCCTAATGCGCGCCATAGCGATGCTTTGGGAGCATGCACCTCTTGTGCAGCGTTATGCATAGGTCACCTTCTTGTTGTGTTTTTCGTCTAGTCTAACCGATCCAGTGATAATGATGGTTAGGTTTTTTGGCGACGAGCCCCTCTTTTTGCAATTGAGTAAAAAGATTATCGACAGTGTCTTGGCTTAGCGCATACTCAGTGCTTACCGCTTTTTTACTACAGCGTATCGTTTTGGCAGCAAGTGCGGTTTTTATATCGGTGTAGGGGAACCCAAGCGTCTCATCGTTAGGCGTTTCAGGCAAGGAGGTTGCCTGGCCTGAGGTCGTCTGGGTCTCGCTCGATGTTGCAGGTGTAGTCGCGTTTAAAGGATCGCTGTGTGGGTGATGGTACCAGTGGCGAAAGCGTTGTTCCTCACCGATGACGCCAACAAAAAAAGCCGCGAATAAATCTAATAATACGGAAAGAAATATCACCAGCCAAGATTGGGCCTGATCCGTGCTCACCCCTAAGGTATTGGCGAGATTACTGATGAGTCCTAAAACGGAGCCTTGAGCCACCGCCGGTAAACTGTCACGCGTTAATGCCAGTTGTTGTTGTTCTTTGCGCAACTGGGTGTTTTCCCGTTGCAGCCGTGCAACACCCGTCGCAATTCTATCTAGCTCAATATACCGTTCAGCGGCCTCGTTATTCAGTGCAATTTGCTGCTCAATTGCTTCAATTTGGCGGTCATAAGCCGCGACCTTGGCTTGGCCTTGTTGCTGCTCACTCTGTGCTGCATTCGTGGCACTGTTAATGCCGCCGATGCTACCGCCAATCGAGATTAGAGCCAAAATGAGATAAAAACCGAGTGCCGAGGCGGCGCCAGTATAGTTACTGTGGGCACGACGTTCGCCAAACTCATACCAAGCATAAAACTTACCTGCTTCAAAAATGACAGCAAGCGCGCCAAACAACCACTGCATTAACGGGTTGTCATCAAGCGAGAGAAATAAAAGGAGCGAGAAAATCGTTGAGGCCACAATCGCGGCACTGGTAAAGCTGTAAACACTCACTATCGAAAAGCGGCCCTTTGGGAAACGATAGGTATCTCGAGGGAAAGGCCCGGCAACTGGATTCATGCTGTCTTTTTATCCTGACGAAATGAAGAAGTCGCAAAGCCTAGCGCAGATCGTGGCGTTTGTGTGTTAGTCAGGTGTGAAAATTCGAATGAACGCCTGATTCCTCACCAACCTGCGTTAAAAGGCATCGTCAGTGAGAAAAAGACATCGTCAGTTTGGTGAACCAAGGTGTGATTTGCCCTGTTACTGTCAGGATACCGGATATCTAAGTATAAAAGTGGCGGGATCAATTTTTTACCGGTTTACGCTTTACGAAACGCGAGTGTCTGTCACTATCAATGGCATAGTGGCAAATGTGATAAAGAGCTGATCGTTGTCAGCAAATGATTGAGTGAATGGGCAGCGATATTCAACAAAGAGGAGAGAAGGTTTGGAGCAACGGATCTTAGCATGCGTCGATGGCCCGCATTATTCAAAGCCAGTGGCAGCATTGAGCATTTGGGCGGCAAGCCGTCTGTCTGTACCCTTAACACTACTCCATGTGCTGGATAAATCGTCTCGCCAGCCGGAGCCTGAACTATCCGGTAACTTAGCTGCAGGCAGTCGAGAGCAACTATTACAAGAATTGGTTGAGCTAGATGGTCAGCGCGCTAAGCTCGAAATGAAGCATGGGAAAGTGCTACTTTCTGAGCTGGCAGACGACGCCAAAGCGAAGGGGTTGAATGATGTTAGCACCTTGCAACGTCATGGCAACCTGGTTGAAACCTTGCTTGAGCTGGAAGCGCAAACGCGTGTCTTGGTGCTGGGAAAATCTGGTGAAGTACATCAAAGTGATGCTAGAGCCATCGGTTCACAACTTGAAAGTGTCGTGCGTTCAATTAAGGCACACACGCTGATTGCTAATGGTGAGTTCTCGACACCTGACAGTTATTTGCTCGCATTTGACGGCAGTGACATCAGCGAAAAGCTGGTGGAGAAGGCGCTCGTCACCCCATTATTAGCGGGAATGACTTGTCACTTAGTGATGGTAGAAGATTCGCAAGAGAAATTGGCTGCTTTTAAACGGGCGGCTGAGCGATTGCAAGCGGCAGGCGTCAATGTTGTGCAAGCGCAACTCACGGGTGAAGTACACCGAGCAATCTTAGATTATCAAGCGTCAAATCAAGTGGATATGATTGTGATGGGGGCGTACGGGCATTCAAAACTACGTCAGTTCTTTGTCGGAAGTAACACCACCAAGCTGCTGATTGAATCGACGGTACCCATGTTATTGATTCGCTGAGGGCTGGGCAGAAGCGAGCCTTCGTCACTGACAGAAAAATAAAAACCCGCATCAAAGCGGGTTTTTTTGATCTTGGCTGTATCGCTATCAGTACTTAAAGCGTGTCGTAAACATAAACTGATCGCCATACCACTCGTTAACTCGGTATGCCGCGCCTAACGAGAACAGTTCGGTTGCGTGGAATCGACCGTAAGCAGAGCCAAACGTATCTTCTTCATCATCCACGGTGAGTAGACCGATTTCACCGCCCACTTCAACTTGTGGCCCCAACCATTGGCGAATACCAAGATTGATTTCTAAACCCACATCGCTGTTGAAGTTCTCTTTATTGACGCCGCGCGCAAGCAATTCACCGGTCAAGTCTGCCCAGTTATTGATCGGTGCATGAAAACCAATCCCTGCAGCGGTATCCCAATCCGAATCAAACTCGGTATCTGCTTCAACACGAATGTGCGCATTAGGGTGAATAGACATGCTAAATCCTGCACCATAGGTGAGGGGGCTAACACCGACACGTCCTTCCAAGTAATCGTAACTAAAATTACTCATGGTGGTGAGGTTGGCGTCTTCTTCATTGGCCACGGCGCTGAAAGAAGCCAACGCGACAATCGCGCTAGCTAAAAGAGATTTACGCATTATCAATTCCACTTGTTATTGGTGTTGAAATCATTCTATAAGACGATTGCGCGCTGAAACAAGCACATCCGCCCGTCATTTAGGCTTTTTTACGCATTTCTGACCCAATGCGCGGTTATGGCAATAAATTGGGACTATTCGCCGTCCATATTCCATTTGTTGCGGTTAATCGCCTCCACGACACGCGGGGTATCGAGTACGCTAGCCCAAGGGAACAAATTGGGTTCGTGAGCAACCACATAGCTGGTTAACTGATCGGTCACCACGCTCACTAAGGTGTCTTTCTGCCACGGTTTTGCGAGATAATAGTGCAAACTGGCATGATTCACCGCGGATACTGTATCTTCCAGCCCTGCTTGACCCGTGAGTAAGACCTTGCGTGCCGAAGCGGTTTGAGGCTGATTAGCTAGCTCAATGAGAAAATCGACGCCTAATTCATCTGGCATAATGTGATCACACAAGATAAGTGCCAGTTGTGTTCCTTCCGTGGCCATATCGCGAATCACATCGCGTGCCTCGGAAACGGACTCGGCGGCTTCGACCTCAAAGTGATCGGTAAAACCTTGCAAATCGTCTATCACGCTATCGAGGACATCGCGTTCATCATCCACACATAAAATTAAATATTGGCTCATGTTTGTGGCTCCTTATTGGCAGAGGCGGGGAGTGCTATGGGCAAGGTGACTGTCATCGTGGTGCCGTTCCCGAGTTGGGAGCGGACCTGAATATCGCCCCCTTGCTGATGAACAATGGTTTGACACATGGTCAGGCCAATACCCAAACCAAAATGCCCCTCGCGCTTGGTGGTGTAGTTTAACGCGAACATTTTTTCTTGCTGTTCTTGCGTCATTCCTATCCCCGTATCCGTCACCGATACTTGAATCATGCCAGATGCTTGGTCGTTAAGGGTTTTAACTGTCACGGTAAGTGTGCCCGGCTCTGGCATCGCATCCAGTGCGTTGGCAATAAGGTTGGTCCAAACCTGTGCCAAAGCTGATGGCTGAGTGATAATGTCAGGCACCCAGTCATAGTACTTTTCTAATTGGTGCGGTTTGAGTCGGTGTTCGAATAACGTCAGGGTGTCATCAATGCTTTCAATAATATGAGTACGCTGGCGCTGTTCGCTGTCTTGGCGCGCATAGGTGCGTAAGCTTTTGACGAGATCGGCGATCCGACCTGCACATACATGATTAGAGCGTAATAGGCGACCACAACGGGCGTATTGCTTCCAAGTCGCCAATTCAGTGTCAAAATGTGATCCCAAACGTTGTTGCCAGTTGGTCACCGTATCTTGTTGATACAGGCCAATATTCACCAGGTCTCGTGCCGTGCGTTTATTCCCGGTCATTTCACTTAACGTACGTGTATGTGTTCGCGCGGTGGCGGTTGATAGCGGGGTGCTGTCGCGGTTGTTTTGCAAAAGGGTAAGGGCTTGTTCGCGGCTGGCAGCATCAAGGGGCGTTTTTGCGACGTGCTCTAAAGCGTCGGCAAGTGCGTCGCTATTACGTAAAATCGCGGAAACAGGGTTATTGAGTTCATGTGCGACACCGGCGACCAGCTGGCCCAGGAGCGCCATTTTTTCTTTTTCTAACAACTGGCGATTGGCCTCATCCAGCGAAGCGAGTGTTTGCTGTAGCTGGATTTCGGTATCAATGCTGCGCTTTAAGCGTTGGTTAAAATGCAATAGTAGGTATTGAATAAACAGGGGTAACAGCTCTGAGCGGCTGGTCATTATTTTGCTAAATAGCGTATGGTCGATTTTGATCACTCGGGTGCGAGTGAGTGTGCGCCCAGTCGAGAAAGAGACCTCGCCAGTGACAAACGACATGCTACCAATCAAACTGCCGGCAGAGAGGGTAGAGACATGGTGCACTTGCCCTTTATCGTCGGTTTTATAGAGCCCAACGTCGCCTTCGGCAATAAACCATAAAAATGCGTTATCTTGGTTTTCTTTCGTGAGTACATGGTTGGCGCTGTAGGTTCGGCAGGCACGGCTTTCGTCATTGCCGTCAAAAAAGGCATAAAGGCCAGCAATCACTCGGTCGGCAATGTCTGCTTTATTGCTTTCGGCTGGCGCGAGCAATTGTGACTGAAATTGGTTTATCTCACGTTCGACTTGCGCATCCAGTAAGGTGCGATGATCCAGCACTTCGCTATAACGCAATAAATCGTGTTGGCAATGCCGCAAGACATAGGTTGTGAGTTCTTTCTCTGCAACCCGCTGTAATTCATCTGCTCGCCACGGCTTGTGCATGCAATAATTTAACCGACCCTCATTGACTGCCTGCAAAATGACATCGTACTGCGGCGCTTCGCTGAGCAAAATAGTACGCGCCCCTTTACTGGCGGCATGGTTGTCAACGTTGACTAATAAATCAATGCCATCATTGTTCCCAGGCGCGTTATGACAAATCAATAACGCCACCTGTTGCTCGTTCGCTTTCAAATCATGTAACAACGCATAGGCATCATCAGGGGTGTCAGTACTGCATAGATCAAAGACATCGCGAAACGGCGCGAGGTCGTGAGAGAGCTTTTCCACCGCGAGAGGGTCTTGGTCAATGCACAATATCACATAAGGGTTCATACACTCTGCCGATTTGTCGCGAATTCGCTTTGATTATAGGCATTTATTCGCTTCAATGATGCGAAATAGTCGACATTCATGAACATATCCTGCTAAACCTCGCAACTTGAATGCGCGCGCCCATCGTGATCCTGTATGGCGCTTAATACATCGGCAGTCAGCTGGCTAAATCAGCGACTACAATATGAACGTCGGCATGATGCGTGTGTTTATCGTGACCTATTCGATGGATAGACAAATGATGCTTGCTGACTGACTTAAACCTGTATCCCAATCTATTAGTATATTATCGTCAGCGTCCATTTTTGGTTACACTAATGGTTTTCGTGTCCTTGGAGCAAAAAAGACATGTTTTTAGGAAAGTATGGCGCCATTGCCGGCGGCCTTGCGGTGGTTGCGTGTTGGCCATTTGCAACGGGTCAAATTGCACATTCAATGTATGAGCGTGAAGTGGATCAACGCACAACCGCAGATTTTACGCTCGAGGAACAGACCTATGAGCGAGGCTACTTAAGCTCACAAGCGGTTACGCGTGTCCAGTTTAAGGGCGAGAGTAAAGCGTTATTGGAGCAGTCAGGGTTACCGGTTGCCTACGAGATCACATCAGAGATATCTCACGGTATATTGGGGGTCTCGTCGAGCAATACCTTGGTAATGACCCCAGAGCTACAACAAATTACTCAAAAGATATGGCCAGGTAATCCGACACCGGTTCGCTTAGATCTTGATACGCTACTGACCGGCGCCTCTGACTATCATCTGACGGTGGCGCCTTTCTCGCTTTCGGAGTCAAACAGCAATCTAACCGCAAGTGAACTAAGTGTTAAAGGCGAGATTGACCGCAAAGGACGCGGTAAAGCAACCTTCTCACTGCCAGCTCTCGCCTTTAATGATGATAATGGCCAGCAGTTGAAAGTTGATACCATCACAGGGAGCGGCCAAGGTTATCTGCAAGAGGGATTATGGATTGGTAATCAGTCGCTCTCTATTGAGCAAGCGCAGCTAGATAACGGCAATGGTCAATCGGTCCAGCTTGCTCAGGTTGAGCTTGAAATTGGCAATGAGCTGGTTGAATCGGCGTCAGCGCGGTCGCTGAATAATACCAATCAACTCACAGTTGGTGAGATAACGTTGCCAGATCAAACCCGTTGGCGCAACTTGGTGGTAGCGTTAGATGCTAACCACCTTGATTATACGGCTATGTCTCAGATCGCATTGCTATCGTCACAGTGGCAAGAGGGCCAGGCGCCGGGAAGTGCGTCTGCGATGGAACAAGCCGTTGTGGATTTGTTGCAGTCGGGGTTATCGGTTAATTTGTCGCCGGCAAGCCTGACGCTTCCAGAAGGGGACGTTAGCGTTGATATGCGCCTTGAGCTAAGCGGTGGCGACGCCACGGGTGAGTTTGGCCTGAATCAGCTGGTGAGTCAGTTGTCTGGCAATCTGGATGTGGCGGTACCAAACGTGTTGCTTTCACGGTCGCCATGGCGAGAAAAAGTCAGTAACTTATCCAGTGCAGGGTTTGTCACGCAGTCGGAAAAAACAACCACGCTTACCGCCCGGATTGAAGGTAATCAAGTGGTTGGATCGAGCGGCAATACGGTACCTTTAATGCAGTTTGTTATGTACCTGCTGTAGCCAACGGCTGTTATCGTTAACGTGCAATAGCTTGATGTGTTGACAGCTTGACGTGTCAACAGCTGGACGTGCCAATAACGCATTACGTGCGCGTCATGGCTTCCAAGTGGTAACGGGGATTGAATTTGCCGTTACCTTTGTTCTCTTAACCGCAAGAATTTAGAATGATACAGTCTTTGCCTCAGCTTAAGGCCAAAAAATATAGAACCGTAAGAGAAGACATCGTCATTGGTCTGCGAGCCGTGGCATTCATGAAACACGGAACGACCACCCAGGTACAAATTAAAACCCCGGTGGGGCAAACATATCGCTCTGACTGTACCTTTATCGGTTTTGATGGCGAAAAACGGTTGTTCTTTTCTCTGCCCACGGAAAACCTCAATCAGGTTAATCAATTTTTTATTGAAGGTTATCGCCTCGCCGTGGATGCGGTTTCTGATGAGGGTGAGGGCGCGAAAGTACGGTTTGCATCCAAAATTTCCACCGTACTCAAAGCGCCCGTTAATTTGGTGGTGGTTGAGTTACCACAGCAAGCCAAATTGATTCAACAGCGCAAAGATAATCGTTATGAATTAAATGTGAAAGGTGAAGTTCCTCTAGGTAGTCGTCGTTTGTCGGTCAATCTTACCGATATTTCTGCAGGTGGCTGTGGGTTTAGTTTTGATGCTATAGCGCCCGTTTTTGAAAAGCACCATCAAATCGCGATACAAATCCAAGCGCCCGATAGCGACGATTGCTTTGTATTAAGCGGGCAAGTGGAAAACCGTCAGCAAAAATGGGGAATGCAACGCTACGGCGTATCGTTTGACCGCGGTGGCCTTAAACACTGTGAAGCCTTGATTAAACGACTTGTTTACGATGGCTCGCACTACATCTTTAATCCTCATACTGAAGACGCTAAGTGACAACGTCACATACATTGATCGTTTCTATTGACGATTAGACCTGACTAGCTGTTTGACGTAGCTGAAGTGACATAGACCACTTTGGTACAAATGCCATTCTGGTGAAAAAACTGAAGCCAGCGGCTTTGATGAGGCTGCAACACATCTCCTGGGCCTTTCACTTCCACCCATTGATAAGCATCGCCTCGACACATAAACAAATCGGGGTGACCGCGTCGATTATGGCGTCGATCGAACAAAATACGCTTAAAACACGCGCTGAGCTGCGTGTCGCTGAGGGCGTGTAAGGCGGCGTCAAGCAGCGGCCATTCAACCACAGACCAGTTGACCCAATCATTACTGAGCCCCTGTTTTTGTTGATAGTGTCGTGCTATCCAATCGCGTGCTTGATCAATGTTCGCTAAGCGCGTATGAATTTGGGGCTGTCTTTTGGTGACAAAGTCGTCGCTATACAGGTCGCGCGGGCCACGTTGAAATGGATTCACAAAGGCGCCACTGATGGGTAAAAACAGAATGTCCCAAAAAAAGAGTCCGAACAGCGCATTCAGCAAACTGTTTTCGCTATACCATACTTGCCAGCCTTGGCATCGATAATACGCCGCAACGTCCCATTCCACCCGATGTGCAAGGGGGAGTGTCAATGTCTCACTATCCACAATGGCAGGATTGACTGAGTTTGTCGGCACCAAACGGGCATGCTCTCGGAGGGGCTTTTGTTTGGCGATACGACAGGCGACGTCATATTCCTCTTCATCGTGAGGCGCGTCGAGCATGGCCGCAATGATGCGTGATGCGTCATCAATATAACCTTGTTTAATCAACATGCGAGCTTGTCGCTCCCGGCTTGGCGGCTGCGTGGTGGTTTGGTAAAGCAATGTGGCACAAGGGAAGTCATCGTGGCGCTCAAACTCACGTGCAATACGATTAACTAACCGTTGCCGTTTGCGCTCAAGTGGCGGCCACTCAAACGGCTGAGGAAGGCGTGATTGTAGCGCAAGAATCGATGCTGGGCGCTTGGCTTTTTTTGCTTGCCAGACCGTGTCGGTAAGCGCAGACAAGTGCAGCCAATCATCAATGTGTTGGCGGTGTTGAAATAAACGCTCAGACTGACTAACAGGATACGATTCAAATTGCTGAATACCGAGCTCGGCGATGACAAATTGGCTCAAATCTTGGCGTGAATTACCAAAATACAATAACAATAAGACGGGGAGTAGGTCTGGTTGGTGGCAGACGACTAGCGCGTAGGGACTGGTGAGCGGATCGTCATAGGTGTCAGTGATCGCTGTTTGCCACTTTGTCTTACTCGCACTTTTCGCTAAGGCCACTGCTGGAAACGCATCGATCAGTTGCGCCTTACTCAGTAGGTTAAATAAGACGTCAGCGGGGGCAGTATCGGTGATGCTGACAAATCCGTTATCGGCCAAGTTGTGGAGCAGTGGCCTGGTGTCTCCGAGCTCGGGATAGGTCAGTTTGTCGGCTAAGAAGTAATCATGGCGGCGCATCAATAAACGGACCAGCAAACATTGAGCTTTGAAGCTAAGCTGTTGAAAGCAGGTAAGCCAAGCCCGTTCTTTGCCTGTGAGCAGATCCCAGTCACGTTCAGACACTAAACCGATCAAGCTTTGAAAGTTATGATGGTAATAATAGGGACTGAGAGGGTCTGGCTGTGTCATTCTTTTTCCTTATCTTTTATCAGGACAGGTGCATTCAGGAGCCGCCGAATGAAACGGAGTATCGCTGTACTATTGTCAGTATTTAGCTGGTGGGTGTCGAGTTATGCCTTAGCACAAGGTGACGATACGTTTTCAAAGGAGCAAGGGATCGCAGGGGTCGCCTGTGTGATTACCGATCCTGCTGGGCGACTACTGTTGATAAAAGATAGAGTCACCGGGCGATATGGTTTACCCGGTGGACGAGTGAATTTGGCTGAATCACCGACCCGAGCCCTGGCGCGTGAAGTGTTTGAAGAAACGGCTCTTCGCGTCAATGTGGGGAAGGTCGCTCACAAAGATAAACGTGGGGTATTGTTTGCTTGCCAAAGCCAAACGCCGCTACCGGTTGTCTCGAACGCCAATGGCACAGGCGTGTTGCCGGTTTGGCAGGCGCTGCACTTTGGATCTGAAATCGATAAAGCCTTGTTAATACCGCCTGCACAGGCAGGCGACTATCGCTATCGATTTAAAGATCGCGGTGAGTTGCTATGGTCTCTGGCGGCAAAAACGCCTAGCAGTGATGTCGCTGCTTTAGCGGATTTTAGTGCCCTAGCGCCTGCCTTTTACGTAAGTCAGTATGGCCTCGTCTCTGGCCTACAAACGGTGGTCGCGCACTTGGGCGATGTCGCGAGCGCGATGACTAAATACTTATTCAGACTGATCAACATCTTAGGAGAAATTGCATTTTACGTTGCCTTGGTACCACTATTTCTTATTTTTCGTGGCCATAAATCGGCGCTGTCGCTGCTTTTTCTTTTGATCAGTGCGGCGACTGTCTCTATCACGTTAAAAACAGGATTTGCGATGCCAAGACCGTTTTACCTATGGCCTGACTTGCAAATCGGTAAGGCAAGTGGCTTTACGGTGCCAAGCGGTCACACCTTATTAGCGGCAGCCGTTGTCACCGCCTGGTACCTAAAGCGTCGTGATACGCATGGACAGGCATATGGGTCGTTAGTGCTTGCTTTGGCGGTGATGATTTTGATGGGGCTCAACCGCATGTATTTGGGCGTTCACTTTGCTAGTGATGTGGTGATTGGCGCCTTAGTGGGAAGCAGCCTAGCCTGGATAACCGTGAAAATAGATGCAGTGACCATAGGGAAAGATCGGCCGCTACTGACCACCGGCCGGCTGTGGCTATTGGTCTGTGTGTTGTTAGCATTATTGGCGTTAGCATTAAAGTTACCCGATCTGCTCTACTTAGCCGCATTAAGCGCTGGGATATATACCGGTCAGGTCTGGCACAAGCTTTTCCCCAGTCATAAACCGGCTGCGAGCATGATGGGAAAACTATTGACCTTGGCCTGGATTTTCTTGGGGGTCGCTGGGCTGCTTCTGGCCGCTTGGGGCGTGGTGCAGGTGACGGGAATGAGTTGGATTGTATTGATCGTTGTATCCATGGCAGCGTGGAGTTTAGGGCCTTGGGTTTTGATTGCGAGCCCAGAGCTTGCGAGATGGTCAAGCACTCGGCTCGGTTGGCAGGAATGGTGATAAGGGTTTAAGGATTGACTCGCGAAGGATTTACCCTGTGATCGCTTTGGCTGTGCCAAGAGTTAAGGTAAAGTAGGCGCATAACTAAAATTGCACCAGGCATGGTGATACTCGCACAGGAACCGCAATGATACCGGCAATACACCCACAGGCGGGCTTGTCGTCCGCCGTCGTTGATTTTCTTACCGCTTTGCAAGACGCGGGTTTTCAGGGCGATATCGAATCGACCTACGCAAGCCGTCTGGCGGTAGCGACGGATAACAGTGTGTACCAAGCACTGCCTCAAGCCGTTCTTTTCCCATCGTCGGTTGATGATCTGCGCATCATTGGTGAGACCGTTCAAGCCCCACCTTTCAGTGACATTAAGTTTTCGCCACGCGGCGGCGGCACAGGAACAAATGGTCAGTCACTGACCCAACATGTGGTGGTGGATATCTCCCGTCATATGAACCAGGTTTTAGAGGTCAACCCTGAACAAGGGTGGGTGCGTGTTCAAGCCGGGGTGATCAAAGATCAGCTCAATGATGTGTTGCGTCCGTATGGCTACTTTTTCTCGCCGGATTTATCGACCAGTAATCGCGCCACGATCGGTGGGATGATCAATACCGATGCATCGGGGCAGGGGTCGTTACGTTACGGCAAAACATCGGATCATGTGCTGGGCTTAAAAGCTGTATTGATTGATGGCAGTGTGTTGGAGACCCAACCGCTTAAGCCGGAGCCGCTCAAGCAAGCGATGGCGCGAGGTGATTTAGCCGGACGTGCTCTGGAAACCGTGTCGTCCGTATGTCGCGAACATCGTGATCTGATCACTGACACCTTTCCGCCACTCAACCGATTTTTGACTGGGTATGATCTTAAACATGTTTACGATCAAACCGTAACGGAGTTCGATATTGGCCGTGTGCTCTGTGGCGCCGAGGGGTCTTTAGCCTTCATCGCCGAAGCCAAGCTCAATATTACGCCCATTCCAAGTGTACGCACCTTGGTAAATATTAAATATGACAGCTTCGATTCAGCGTTGCGTAATGCGCCCATGATGGTAGAAGCTAAGGCGCTTTCAGTTGAAACCATTGATGCTAAAGTCCTTGATTTAGCGCGTAATGATATTGTGTGGCATACCGTCAGTGATCTGCTGGAGGATGTGCCGGGTAAGGTCATGCACGGCATTAATATGGTCGAGTTTGCTGGCAATGATGCCGACGACATTGAGGCACAAATTACGACCCTGTGTGAGCAACTCGATCGCTTGATAGCGAAACAGCAAAAAGGCGTGATTGGTTATCAGATCTGCCGTGATCTGGCGTCGATTAATAAAATCTATGCCATGCGCAAAAAATCGGTTGGATTACTGGGCGCGACGAAAGGCAAGGCCAAACCTGTAGCCTTCACCGAAGACACCTGTGTGCCACCAGAAAACTTGGCGGACTTTATCAGTGAGTTCCGCGCATTACTCGATAGCCATCATCTGCACTATGGCATGTTTGGCCATGTTGATGCAGGGGTATTGCATGTGCGCCCCGCGCTTGACTTGTGCGATCCCGAACAAGAGCGGGTGATGAAAACCATTTCTGATCAGGTCGTAGCACTGGTGGCGAAATACGGCGGATTGATGTGGGGCGAACATGGTAAAGGCTATCGCTCTGAGTACGGTCCTGCCTTTTTTGGTGAGACTCTGTTCAGGCAATTGCGTCGGGTAAAAGCGGCCTTTGATCCGCAAAACCGGATGAATCCTGGAAAGATTTGTACCCCGATTCACAGCGACGATGCTTTGGTGCAGGTCGATGATACCAAGCGTGGTTTTTATGACCGCCAGATCCCGGTTGAGGTTAGAGATAGCTTTAAAGGCGCGATGGAATGCAATGGCAACGGGTTGTGCTTTAACTATGATACGTCGTCACCCATGTGTCCGTCGATGAAAGTCAGTTATGACCGTCGGCACTCACCTAAAGGCCGGGCAGGGATTGTGCGCGAGTGGTTACGTTTGCTCGCGGAGCAGGGTGTTGATCCGTTGGATGTCGAGCAAGCACTCATGACGCAATCTCCCTCAGTCCGTGAAATGATGGCGAAATTCGGGCGTTACTTTACCCGCCAAAAAGAGGCGGATGACTTTAGCCATGAGGTCATGGAAGCGATGAGTGGCTGCCTGGCGTGTAAAGCGTGCGCCAGTCAGTGTCCGATTAAAGTCGATGTCCCCAGCTTTCGTTCCCGGTTTATGCAGTTGTACTACAGCCGTTATCCGCGTCCGATCAAAGATCATCTGGTCGCAAATATTGAAAGCTTGCTGCCATTAATGGCTAAAGCGCCTAGGGTAGTCAATGCCGCAACCCAACCCCAGTGGGCACAAGGGTTAACAGCCAAACTCATTGGTTACACCGATACACCCGCTTTATCGGTGCCGACATTGGCCCAGGCATTGGCAGGCGATCATGCCCTCAAATTTGATCTCGAGTGGCTACAAGCCTTGTCCACGCAAGAGCGTGAAAACTATGTGTTGGTCGTGCAAGACCCGTTTACCAGTTTTTATGAAGCGCCACTGATTCACGACTTGATCAAGTTGGTCCGTCGACTGGGAAAAGTGCCGATGCTGATTCCCTTTAAGCCCAACGGTAAAGCACAACACGTAAAAGGTTTTCTACGACGTTTTGCCCAAACCGCGCGTAATACCGCTGGCTTTTTAAATCAGCTAGCGGCGCTGAATATTCCGATGGTGGGTGTCGATCCTGCTTTAGTGCTGTGTTACCGCGATGAATATCAAGAGGCGCTGGGCCGTTATCGTGGTGATTTTAACGTCCTACTGAGCCATGAGTGGTTAACGAATGTGGTGCCTAGCCTACCAGCAAAGGCTGAGCATACGTCCGAGCCTTGGTACTTATTTGGTCATTGCACAGAAAAAACGCAGTTACCTCATGCAGAGCAACAGTGGGTTGATTTATTCGCCTATTTTGGCGCAGAGCTTAAACCCGTCTCTGTAGGATGCTGTGGTATGGCGGGTACCTATGGCCATGAAGCCGATAAGCGCGATACATCAGAAGCCATCTATGATTTAAGTTGGTCACCTAAACTGGCTGACTTACCCAAAGAGCGGGTTGTCGCAACTGGGTATTCGTGCCGTAGCCAAGTGAAGCGATTTAGTGAGACACCGCTGTTGCATCCACTGCAGGTATTATTGCGACTTGCGCATACGCGCACTGATCTTGCGCGCTCTGGCAACGTATAGATTAAAGGATTGCACCTGTGGTTATTTCGCGTACAGTAAAATAAAGAGCTAAAAGCTAAGGCAAACAAATGCTTAAAACAGTTGTTATTATCTTGCTAGTTTTACTCGGTATTACCGCTGCGCAATACTTGGAAGAGAGCACGCAGAAAAAAATTGCTTGGGTCATTGGGGCCATTGCATGCGTGCTGGCATTGGGCGTCATCGTTATGGAGCTTATCCGTTAGCCAAGGCCGTAATCACCATCGCTTATATTGGCCTAACGCCGACACGTTATCGTAAACGCCCCATTGTTGGGGCGTTTTGCTTTCTATTTTCTGTTCTTTGTCTTTTGTCCTTGAGCCTTGAGCCGTATAGTGACGTTTGACTACAAATCTTAAGTCCGTTTATCTCGACGCTTAGCGTTGGAACCCGCTTGTTTATGTGTCTTCGGTTTGTGCCTGTTAGGCTGGCGGATATCGGGCTGCTTTGGATGCTTAGTGGCAAAGCGCTGAGTGCCGTGACGCCCTGAGCGACGCTGGCGACCTGTTGTCGCTACGCTATCTTCTGTGGGGACTAAGCATTTCGGGCCGTTACCAATTAAATGTTTTTTACCCATCGAGACCAACGCCTCACGGATCAGTGGCCAGTTCGCCGGATCGTGATAACGCAATAAGGCTTTATGTAAGCGACGTTGGCGCTCTCCTTTGGCGACGGTCAGTGCTTCGCGTTTTTTATAACGTACCTTTTTGAGTGGATTGGTCTCTGAGTGATACATCGCTGTGGCGTTACACATTGGCGATGGGTAAAAGTTTTGCACTTGGTCGCACTCAAAGTCATTCTCTTTCAACCAGCACGCCAGATGCACCATATCCTCGTCGGTACAGCCAGGATGAGCGGCAATAAAGTAGGGAATTAAATACTGCTTTTTCCCCGCTTCTTTACTGTATTTCTCAAACAAGGCTTTAAATCGATCGTACGCCCCCATGCCAGGCTTCATCATCAGATCGAGGGTGTTTTTCTCAGTGTGCTCGGGCGCGATTTTGAGGTATCCACCGACATGATGCGTGACCAGCTCTTTGACATATTCTGGAGATTCGATCGCGAGGTCGTAACGCACGCCTGATGCGATCAGCACCTTCTTAATCCCTTCGACTTGACGGGCTTTACGATAGAGATCGATGGTATGACGGTGATCGGTATTAAGCTTGTCACAAATTTTTGGGAAAACGCAGGACGGGCGACGACAGTTTCGCTCAGCTTTCGGATCGGCACAGCCTAAGCGATACATGTTGGCTGTCGGTCCACCTAAATCTGAAATGGTACCTGTAAAGCCGGGCACTTTATCGGTAAGCGGTTAATAAACCGGTGAACGCCTACTCGACATCACTGAGATCCACACACCATGGCATCAGATCTGACATATCATCCGATGGCGACCGTTTG